>JAOPWA010000149.1 GCA_025965915.1 Dactylosporangium sp.
ATAGCGCTTTCAGGCGTATCTGCCAGGCGTCTTCGGCCAGTGGATTGACGTCGGTGGCACGGGCGGCGAGCGCCGCCGCGCGATGGGGGTCGCCGAGTCGGAGCGCGTACCCGGCGGCTTGGCTGGCGGCCTCCGTCAGCCGCGCCTCGTGATGCTGACGGGCGGCGACCGCCCAGGCGCGTGATGGGTCGTCGGCCAGCAGTGGTGCGCTGGACAGCGCAACGGCTTGGGCAAGCAGCGCGAGTGCGTCCGACTCGGGTGCGCCATCGGCCTGGACGAGTAGGCGGTCGAAGTGCCACAGGTCGACCTCGACTCGATTGTCGTCCAGGCGGTAGCCGCCGGGGCGGGTCACCACCACGGATCCCTGTGACGGTGATGTGGGATCGAGCTGGCGACGAAGTCGGAACACATGACTTTCCAGCGTGGCGGCATGGCTCCTCGGCGGGTTGCCTTCCCACAGCAACTCGGCCAGATCAGCCTTGCTCACTGAGCGGTACAGCGCGAGTAGCTGCAATATGTGCCGTTGCCGGACACTGAGACGGCGGATCACCCCTGCGTTGTGACGTGCGCGCACCTCGCAGGAACCGAAAAGTTTGATCTCAAGCATTGTTCGTGAAGCTCCCCGCATCTGCGGATGCACCGATTGTCCATACGAGCAGGACGAGCTTGTGAAAACCTGAGGCCCCGAGCGTCATGGCCGGGCGTTCCTACAGGTTATAGACACAAGGAAATCTCAAGGTCGCATCCCTAGGTTGGCGCCGATGGGTGGGGTAGGCCTCCTCGCCCGTGGGTGAGGAGTGCGATGAACGTGTCAGCCAGCCGCTGGGCAGTACCGAAAGGTGCAGTGACTCGGCGCACCGCATCGAAGGGTGTCGTGGCGGTGTCCGCGCTCTCCCTCCTGCTGGGCATGCCAGCCGCTCAGGCCGCCGCGCTGCCGACCACGGTTATCAACGATCCGCCTGCGGCCGGGCACCTGGTCTCGGTGTTCCCGGCGCGTGACTTCGTTTCGTCGGAGGGCTACCGGCTCGATGAGACCTACACGGTCGAGGTGCACCACTCGCCGCTGCGTGGTGGGGCCGTGGTGTCCAGCCGGTCGGGGATCGTCCCGGACGAGCAGGGTCTTGTGGAGGTCAACCACCCGGGCGGTGGCTGCTGGGCCGGCGTGACACCGAACATCGTCGCCGGTGACATCATCCTGGTCATCGTGGACTCGTCGCCCGATCCGACGCGGATCGGGGTGGCCGATCAGACCCCCGTGGCGGACGTGACGGCGACCCGCCCGACAAACCCTGCTCCCGGCACGATCGTCGTGCGCGGCACTGGCAAGGCCGTCAACGGCGGTCCGCTGCCGCTCGGCCAGTTGGAGGCGCGGTTGGTTGCGCCGGGTAACACCTTTGAGCGCAGTGGCCGGCGCGACCTGCGTGCGCCCGGCGCGACCGGAGCGAGCCTGCAGTACGACCCAGTGGACTCGACAAACTGGACGGCGATCTGGACCGGGCTGACCGACCGTGACGTCACGTTGGCCCTTGGTGCCCAGTCGATGGGTGCCTGGTTGGGCCGCAACCCGGCAGCGGCGAACGAGGGCACGATCTACGAGACCGGCGCGGGCATCGCGGGCGGCCCGATGGCGCCGTGCACCGCACCGAAGGAGAAGCTTCCGCCGCTGCCGGGTCAGGACAGCGTGGCGCCGTCTGTGCCGCAGAACCTCACCGCGACCGTGACCGATGTCAACACCGTCACGCTGAAGTGGGACGCCGCAGTCGACAACGAGCCGAACGCCGGAGTGACCAACTACGGCGTCTACCGCAACGGCGTACCTATTTTCACGGTGCAGAAACCGGACGGGTCCGCACCGGCGCCGACCACGTTCGTCGACAACAACGTGCCGCCGGGTACCTACGAGTACAGCGTGGACGCGGCTGACGCGATCGACAACCGGTCGGCGGAGTCGGTCCCCGCGACGGCGATCCCCGGCGCCAAGCCGGCCCCGGCAGTGCCCGTCAACGAGCCGCCGATCCACCCGATCATCGCCTACCCGTCCCGCGACATGGTCGACGTCGATCAGGTGCCGCTCGACCACACCGTGACCATCCAGCTCATCCGCGACGGCAAGCTGATCAGTGACAGTCCCGGCCTGATCCCTGATTCCGACGGCCTCGCCGAGGTCAACCACGTCGGCGTCGGGTGCTGGAACGGCACGACCCCCGACATTCGGGCCAACGACAAGGTGCGTGCCATCGCGTACCACCCGGACGGGTCGGTGGCCTGGATCGACCAGGCGACGGTGGCGAACGTGGTGGCGCAAAAGGCCGTCAAGGTGCGCGACGACGACCCGAACACCGAGGTGTTCGAAGGCGTCATCGAGATCCACGGCACGGCCGCTACCCACGACGGCAGCCCGCTGCCGGTCGACCAGATCGAACAGCGCCTCGTGTCGAGCAGCAAGAGGCCGTTCGGCAAGAACGGCCGCCGCACGATCCGCGCCGACGCCTCCGGCCAGCTTGACGGCACGCTCACCTACGACCCGGTCAACGCCGACACCAACCCGCTCGGGATGGCGTGGACCGCCACGTACACCGGACTGGACGCCGCGGACGTCAAGCTGGCCACCGAGGTCGAGTCCCGGGTCATGTGGCTGGGCCGCCAGCCCGCGGCGAACCTCGAACTGACCATCTACGAGATCGGCCTGGCCGACCCGCCGGGTCCGGCCACCCCGGACTGTGTCGCGCCGCTCGAGCCCCTCGACACCGCGGCTCCGGGTACCCCCGGGATTTCCGCCACCACCCGTGGCGCGGACCGTGAGGTCGACCTGTTCTGGACCGAGGCGACCGACAACGTCTACGTGTACGGCTACCGCGTCTTCCGCGACGGCACGCAGGTCGCGGCCACCGGGGCGGGCAAGACGACGTACACCGACAGGAACGTCCGTCCGGGTGCCCACACCTACTCCGTGGAGGCGTTCGACTCGGCGAGCCCCCGCGGCGGCGGCGCCACCGGTGTGGAGAACATCGCCACAGGTCTCGGTAAGCCGTACGGCAACACCTCGGCGCGTTCCGAGAGGAAGCCGGTGACGATGCCGGACGTCCAGCCGCCGTCGGTGCCGGGCAACCTGCAGGTCACCAATCCGACGGCCGGGGATCCGCCGCAGTCGACGGACAAGGCGCTGCTGGTGTTCGACCCGTCGACCGATGACAGCGGGGTCGTGGAGGGTTACCGGGTCTACCGCGACGGTGAGGTGATCATCCAGGCGGATCCCAGCCGGGTGAACGGCAGGTTCGAGTACACCGACAGCGGGCTCACCACGGGCCAGACGTACCGGTACGCGGTGCAAGCGGTCGACGCGGCGGGCAACGCCTCGGCCAGGACCCCCGAGGTATCAGCGACCATCGCGCTGGACACGCAGGCCCCGGTGGCGCCCGGCAACCTCACGGCGCAGGTCCCGGATGTACACGGCCGGGACGTGGTCATCACCTGGGACGCCGCGACCGACAACATCGGTGCGACCGGCTATGGCGTCTACCGCAACGGTGCGAAGGTCGCGCAGGTCACGGCGAGGACCTACCGCGACATCGGACTGGCCACGGGTACGTACGAGTACACCGTCGACGCGGTTGATTCGGCCGGTAACCGGTCCCCGCAGGGCGCTGCGTCCAAGGCCGTCATCGCCAACGACCCGCCGGTGGCGCCGCACAACGTCACCGCCTACCCGGCGCGCGACTTCGTCTCCGGTGACGGGTACGCGGGCCAGGGTCCGGTCCGGGTCGAGGTGATCCGCAACAACGTGGTGGTGGCCCATACCCAGGACATCCAGCCGGATCCGGCCGGTCTGGTCGAGGTCAACCACGCCGGGCCGGGTTGCTGGGACGTCAACACGCCCGACATCCGGGCCGGTGACGTGGTCCGGATCATCACCGCCGCCGGGGTGGCCGACCAGACCACCGTGCAGGACGTGTACGCGGGGCGGCCGATCCAGACCGCGCCCGACACGATCGTCGTCCATGGCACGGCCGCGGACGCCGCCGGCAAGCCGCTGCCAATCGACCAGTTGGAGCACCGGCTGGTCAGCCGTGACCGGTTCACCAACGGCGACCGGACCCTGCGCGCCCCGGCCAGCGGGACGATCGCCTACGAGGCGGCGGGCTCGACAGAGTGGACGGCGACGTACAAGGGGATCGGCCCGGTCGACGTCGCGCGCTCGCTTGCCTCCGAGTCGCTCATCAACTGGCTCGGCCGCAGCCCTCTGCTGAACAACGAGTTGACCATCTTCGAGAACGGTCCGGGGACGGACGGCGGCCCCGCCGCCGGTGTGTGCACGGCGCCGCTGGAGCCCGGCAGGCCGCAGGCCAGTTGGACCCCGACTCAGCTCCCGTTCGGCGACCAGTCGGCCAGCCCGGCGCCGACCAGCGCCCCCAAGAGGGTCATGCTGTCGAACGCTGGCGCCAGCCCGCTCGTGGTCAGCGACGTGTACCTCGGCGGCGCCAGCCCTGGCGACTTCACCGTTACGCCGCTGAGCCTGCCCGTGACGATTTCCCCGGGCTCGTCGGTCAATGTGGACGTGAAGTTCTCTCCGAAGGCGGTCGGCGCCCGAAGCGCGACGGTCAACTTCACCACCAACGCCAGCAATACCTCGTTCCAGACGATCGATCTGACCGGCAACGGCACCGACAGCGCCGCGCCAGCGGCACCGGGACGCCCGGCGGTTACGTTCGGTACGGCGAGCGGCGGCCAACTACCCGGCACCAACGTGCCGGTGACGGTCACCTGGGCCGCCTCGGCGACCGGCACGGTCACCCGCTACCAGGTGCAGCGGGCCACCAGCACCGGCGGGTTCACCGACGTCGCGGCCCAACCCGGCACCGGGCTGTCGCTCACCGAACAGCTGGCCCCCGGTAGCTACCGCTACCAGGTACGCGCCTGTAACGGCGGGAGCTGCAGCGCGTGGGTCGCTACCGCGGCGGCCACGATCCTGGCGGCCGTCCAGGAAAACGACAAGGCTCTGTCATACGGCGGCAAGTGGGCCGTGGCGACGGTGAGCGGGGCTTTCGGCGGCTCGGTGCAGTACGCCAGCACGAACCAGGAGAAGGTGCTGTACAAGGTGACCGCGAGCGGGGTGCAGCTGATCAGCACCACGGGGCCCAACCGGGGTCGCGCCGAGGTCTGGGTCAACCGCACCCGGGTCGCGACGATCGACCTGTACTCCCCGGCCGAGCAGCCTCGGCAGGTCGTCTGGAGCCGCGAGGGCATGGCCACCAACACCCCGCAGGACGTCGAGGTGCGCGTGCTCGGCACCCGCAACCCGGCGTCGACGGGTAACCGCGTCGACGTCGACGGGTTCCTGAGCCTGCGGTAGCGCGGCATCCCCGGTCAGCTCTCGGCCACGACCAGGCCTCCGAGGCCGGCCGCGCGGCTGCGCAGGTACTTGCTGATCCGATCGTATGCGGCCTGGTAGACGGCGCGTTGCGGCGCGGGCGTGGCCGGGTCGGCCAGTACTCGGGGTAGTTCCACGATGCGGATCTTCGGGGTGAGGTCGACCCAGGTGGGCAGCGCTTCGGCCTTGGTGATCTCCCAGTGGCCCGGGGCGGTTTCGGTGAAGGTGAACCTGGGCATCACGCCTTCCCGGCTGGCGTCCACCGGGTCTTCGTGGCGGGCCACCTCGTTGCCCATCCCATACGCCACCCATTTGCCGTTGATCTTTTCGAACGGCTGCACCACGTGCGCGTGGCAACCCAGGATCAGGTCAATCTCCGGAGCGGCGAGTAACTGCATGGCCCAGCGCTGCTGGTCGGCATCGGCGCCGAAGTCGTACTCGGTGCCCCAGTGCATCGACACGACCACGATCTGCGCGCCCGCCGCCCGCGCCCGCTTCGCCTCGGCGATGATCGCCTCCGGATCGATGAGGTTGGCGATCCAGGCCTTCCCCGCCGGGCGCTGCATGCCGTTCAAGCCGAAGGTGTAAGACAGTTGTGCCACCTTCACCCCGCGCACGTCCATGATGTTCGGCGTCTGCTGCGCCCCGGCGTCGCGGTAGCTGCCAGCGTGGTGCAGACCGGCGGCGTCCAGCGTGTCGAGGGTGCGGTAGACCCCCTCCTCGCCGGCGTCGAAGGTGTGGTTGGACGCGGTCGAGCAGGTGTCGAACCCGGTGTCCTTGATCGCGGCGGTTACCTGCGGCGGCACGTTGAACGACGGGTACCCGGAGAAGGGTCCGCTGGCCTCGCCAAGGGGTGTCTCCAGATGGCAGATGGCCAGGTCAGCCGCGGACACGTCGGGTTTGATGGCGGCAAACACCGGGCCGAAGTCGTATCCGGACCGCCCCTGCGCCTGCGCGTCCGTGGCTGCCTGCTCCCACAGCGGCGGGTGCAGCAGCACGTCACCGGCGCCCAACACGGTCAGGGTGCGGGGGCCGGTCGGCGTCGCGGAAGGAGGCGATACCTGCGCCGCGGCCGGGGCGGCGTGCGGGACCGTATGAACAGGTGGCCGCAGGCCTGCCCAGACGCCGACCAATGCCAGCACGACGACCAGTGCTGCGGCGACCAGAACGGCGGTGCGGGTCCGGATGGCTCTCACTCGAGCACTCTGTTCCGTCCGCGCACCGGCGGCAACTCGGCCCGCCGAGCGGTCCGAAATCCGAATCTGACCTTGCCGCTATCTGTCGAACTCGGTCGCGTCGGCGGGATCGCGCCGTGGGGTTGCCGGTACTCCGGTGACTGACTCGGCCACGCCGATCTGCAGTGCCAGGAATGGATTCTCGATCCCGCCGAGCATTTCGCTCAGGTGCGCGCGGGCCGACGGTACCTCTGCGACGTCGTTTATCGGCGACACGGCCAGGCCCTCGTCCACTGCGGTCAGCAGAACAGCCGACAGCGCCTCACCTGCCCGCAGCCAGCTCGCCGGTTCGTCGGTATTGCCGGCGAGCACCGCGTAGCGCGCCTCCTGGTCGAAGCCGGTACCCGGGTTGAGTCCACCGCACTCCTCCACGCCGAAATTGCGTACCGGGACCCTGTGCCGCACCGGTGCGGTGACGGTGTCTGCGGGGACGCAGTCGCCGCCGGTTTGCAGCTGTCGGGTCCAGTGCGCCAGCTCGGCGCGGTAGGCCGGATTGGCCATCTGCAGATCCTGAGCGTGGGAGACGGCGGTCACCAGTGCCGTCGTGTCCTCATGCTGAAGCACGTACAGGTGGATCCCTTGGCCTTCGGCGACGTCGAGCAGCCGGTCGAGTGCTTCGGCGGGTACTCGTTGGTTGGTGAACAGCCGCCGGTTGGTGTGGCGGGTCAAGGTGGCCGCGTAGCGGCGGATGTCGGCCGGTCGGGGCGTGGACCGACCGGTAGTCCGGATGTGCGCGAGCAGATCCGGGCGACCGGGGTCCGGTAGCCGGCTGACCTCGTCGGTGTGGCCTTCGGCGGCCAGCGCCGTGCGGGCGTGGTGCAAGGCGATTCCGCAGCTGAGCGTGGTCAGCCGGCGGTCGGGGTCGACGACCGGCAGTTGGCGGTCGGGGTCGGCATACAGTTCGAGGAAGTCGGCGCCGAAGTGCCATCGCCAGGGCTGCGTGTTGAAGATCGACGGTGCGCGTAGCGAGGCCTCCGCAGCCATCCGCAGTGCGTCGGTAGCAGTGGTCGACATCGCATGGCCTCCTCGTACTGTCGTTTCCACCGTGCCGGCACACGGGACATCCTGGTCAGGGCCAAAGGTCCCGGCCTCACGATCTTTCGGACCGGCGCGGCAGGTGCGGGACGATTTTCGGCGGTCGCCCGGTGAGTGGCGGGCAAGCCGGGCGGTGTCAGGGGTGAGGGTTGTGCTCGAGGAGGGTCTTCAGCGTTGCGGCAGGGTGCGGAAGGCGGAGGATCGTCCCGGGACCGCGTCGACGACCGCGCATGTGCGTGACCACCTGGCCGCGAATCCGGACCGGTTGTGCCCACGGAAGCGGGCGCCGATCGCGCCGGGCATGGCGCCGTCCAGCCACTGGGCTGAGCGGCATTCGGGACTGCGTTCGCCGATCCGGGTGACGTCGCTGATGTGGGCGTAGACCTCGTCGGGAGCAGCGTCGATGTAGACGCTGACCGACCCTTCGGTGCGCCAGGGTCGCCCGGTCATCTGCTGCTCCTGTCGCTGGAAGGAAGGATCGCGGCGGCGGCGCCGGTGATCGCCGCCTGCGAGCCGGCGGCGAGGGCGTTGGCGAAGGAGGGGCGCTCGATCAGCGGCAGGTCGCTGTCGTCGCCGGCCAGTGTCCGGTCTACGCACGCGAGCAGCAGCGCTGCCTTGCTGCCCTGTGCGTACACGGTTTCCACCGCAACGCCGGACTCGGAGGCGATCGCCTGCATGGTCGTGCTCACGAAGCCTTCGTGATCGCGTCAAGCACCATTCGACGAACTGCTGACCGGCCCCGGCGTGATGCGGCCGTAGACCGCTACACAAGCCTGATCACCTGATCTGCCGGCACCCGGTAGTGAGAACCAATCGGCGCGTTGGGCCTGCTACGCCCCCTGGGTTACCAGCGACGGCGCCCGCGCCGCTGTTTGCAGCGGTTTGCGCGGCTCCTCGAGTTCGGCGAGGGCACTGATGTCGCGCGACAACAGAGCGTCCAGGGCCCAGTCGGTGAGCACCCGCGCCTTTCGGGCCGCGCTCGGCAGCATCACCCAGTGGTAGCCCCGGTGCAGCAGCCAGGCCGGCGCGCCGCGCAGGCGTACCCCGTAGATCTCGGCCACGCCCTGGAGCCGGCCCAGTCCTGCGACCGCGCCCGCGTAGCGGTGCCGGTACAGCTGGGGCGGGTGGCTGCGTTCGCCGCGGATCTCGGCGATGAGGTTGTCGGCGAGTCGTCGGCCCTGCCGGATCGCGTGCTCGGCCGTGGGTTCGCACAGCGCGTTGGGCTCGTCGCGGATCAGGTCCGGCACGGCGGCGCAGTCGCCGCCGGTCCACGCGCCCGGCGCGCCGCGTACCCGTAGGTAGGCGTCGGCGAGCACCCGGCCCTGGTCATCGCGGACCAGGTCGGTGGTGTCGAGCATCGGGTTGGGTCGTACGCCGGCCGTCCACACCAGCGTGTTGGCCTCGACGACGTCGTCGGCGTACCGGCCGCCGAACCTGATCCGTCCGCTGACGCACGACGAGATGGTGGTGTTGAGTCGGATCTCCACCCCACGCCGGCGCAGCACGTCCGAGGTATATGCGCTGAGCTCTGGGCTGACTTCGGGCATGATGCGCTCGCCGGGTTCGACGAGGATCCAGCGCAGATCTTCACGGCGCAGCTCGTGGAACGCCTCGATGGCGTCCATCGACAGGTCCGACAGCTCACCCAGCGCCTCGACGCCGGCGTAGTCAGCGCAGATCACGACGAAGGTCAGGGCGCGCCGCCGTACACCGGGGTCGGTTGTGGAGGCAGCCAGGGAGAGTTGGATGAGGACCCGGTTGCGCAGGAAGACGGCTTCGCCGAGGGTCTTGAACCCGACGGCGAGTTCGGCGAGCCCGGGTACCGGTGATGTCCGTGCGACCGCGCCGGGGGCGACGACGACATGATCGTAGGTGAGGTGGCGCTCTTCGCCGTCGACCAGCCGCACCCGCGCCGTACGGTCGGCGTGCCTCAACTCGATGACCTGGCCGTTGACGATGTGGAACCGGGGGAGGGCCCGGCGCAGTGGAATCACGACGTGTCGCGGTTCGACGTTGCCGGCAGCGACCTCGGGCAGCAGCGACTGGTAGGTCATGTAGGTCAGGGGTTCGGCGAGGGTGAGGTCCGCCTCGCCCGGCTGCAGGCGCCGGTGCAGGCGCTCGGCTGCGTACAGGCCGAGATGGCCGCCTCCGATGACGAGGATGCGGGGAGTGCCGGCGCTGGTCATCGGGGTCCCCTCAGTCCCGGCTCGGCCCGGTGCCGGGGGGCTCGCTGCCGGAAGTGCTGAGAAGCGCCATGCCGAGGCCGACCCCCAGGTCGGGCGTAACCGTGCCGGGAACGTCGGCACTCAAGCCCATTCGCCGGGCGCACGAGCTGCGGCTACCCGGCTTGTCGCCGGCTACACCCGTCCCCGCTCGCGACGGCAGGCGCGTTGCGGCGTTCGCCGTGGTTTCGGGTGGCGCGCGGCTCTGCGGTTGCCGCGTGCATCAGGTTCTCCTACCGTCGTCAGAGTGGCCCTGACTCCTGGGGAGGTGGCCATGACGCGAGATGAGATCACCCAGTCGGTGATGACGGCCAAGCTGGCGCGTGGGTTGTCCTGGCAGGAACTGGCCGACGCGATCAGCAAGCCGGCGGAGTGGGTGGTGGCGGCTCTGCTCGGGCAGCATCCCCTCGACCCCGTGGACGCCGCGACCCTGGTCACCAAGCTCGGGCTGCCCGAGCGGGCCGCGCCGATACTTGCGGCGCCGCCGCGCGGCACCCTGCCCACACCGGTACCGGCGGATACGACCGCCGACCGGGTCTACGAGGTGCTGCGGCTCTACGGACCGCGGTGATCAACGCGGAACAGGCGACGGCGCCATGAGCGCTTGTGATGGCAACGATGACTCGATCTACAGCAGGTCGAGCGGATCCGCGCGGGTCGCGGGCCAGGAGGCGGGCCACCTCCGGCTCAACCGTCAGCACCGTCTCTTCACACAACCCGCCAGCCAGGGCGAGAACGCACGCCCCGTGCACCTCATACGTCGACCAGCTCAAGTGCATTCTTCGGTTCTACCCAGCGGGACGGGTCGTCGTACCGGCCCGGCCTCCGCGGTCGTAGTTGATCTCGCCTGGTCGTTTCGGCTCATGGGAGCGTCGGCTTGTCCGTGCCGCTGAATACCAGCTTGGCGTGCTCGATGTCGGTCGGGTCGCCCTCGCAGTCGATGAGAACGATCTGACCGGGCCGTAGCTCGTTGAACAGGATCCGCTCGGACAGGTTGTCCTCGATCTCACGCTGGATCGTGCGACGCAACGGCCGGGCACCCAACACCGGGTCGTAACCCTTCTTGGCCAGGAACCGCTTGGAATTGTCGGTCAACTCCAAACCCATGTCCTTGTTGCGCAACTGGGTCTCGATCCGGGCGATCATCAAATCAACGATGTTGAGGATCTCCGGCTCGCTGAGCTGATGGAACACGATCGTGTCATCGATACGGTTGAGGAACTCCGGCCGGAAATGCTGCTTGAGCTCGTCGTTGACCTTCTGCTTCATCCGCTCGTAGTTGCTCTCGGTGTCCTCGGATGTCTGGAACCCCATCGAGACCGCCTTGGCCACATCCTTCGTACCGAGGTT
>JAOPWA010000226.1 GCA_025965915.1 Dactylosporangium sp.
GGCGCTACCTGTCGGGCGGCGAGATCGTGCTCACCGGACTGATGTGGCGGCGGGACGCGGCCGACTCCGAGACGTTCGTGGCGGCCCTGGCAGCGGCCGGGATAGCGGTGCTCGGTGCCGGCGACGCCGCGCTCGGCTCGGTACCGGCCGACCTGGTGGCCGCGTGTGACCGGTATGGCGTACCGCTGTTCGCGGTGCCGGTCGACGTGTCATTCCGGCAGATCGGCGAGTGCATCGCAAGTGCCGCCGGCCGGGCCGGCGCACGCGGCCGCAGCATGATCTCCGCGATGGCCGCCGGCCGCCGCCTCGCCGATCTGCTCCCGCAGGTCGCCGCCGAGCTGGGCGTCAACTGTTGGGTCCTGACGACCACCGGCCGCCACGTGGCCGGGGCGCCGGCAGCGGCAGGCGCCGGCCCCGGTCCGGCCGGGCCTAGTCACGCTGGGGCAGCGGCGGGGAGGCTGACCGATCAGCTCGGGCGCCAACTGGCCCGGGCGTTCCTGACCGCCGACCGGCTGCCGTGCACGGTCAGTGGTGGCCCGGGCCGGAGGTTCTCGCTGTTCGCCGTCGACGCCCGCGCTCACCACCGGCTCGCCGCGTGGTTCCTGGCCTGCGAGGGCGATCCGGCCAGCTGGTCGTTCGAGCTGCGCGAGTCGGTGGATGAGCTGCTCACGCTCGCGGCGCTGGAGCGCGCCCAGCTCGACGAGGGGCTGCGGGTCGAGGGGCGGCTCGGGGCGCAGCTCGCGCCGCTGCTGTCCGGATTCGCGGCGCCGGCCGACATCCGGACCCGGCTGGCGGCCTGTGGACTCGACCCGGACGGCCAGTTCCTCGCCATGGTCGCGAGCATCACCGACCTGCCCAGCACCGCCCTGGCACAGCACCCGGCCTCCACCGGGCTCGCCGCCGAGGTGATCCGATCGTTGGTGCCCGAGACCGTGGTGGCCGCCCTGGGCGGTGGGACCGGCGACGCGGTGCTCGCGGTCCTGCCGGTCCCCGCGCAGCGGCCCGGCGCGCTGCTGGACACGGTCACCGCCGGGCTCGGCTGCCTCGAACCCGGCCTGCGCGGCGGCCGGCTGGCCGTCGGCGTCAGCGAGCCGGCCACCGGCGCGGCCGCGCTGTGCCGGGCCGTAGTGGAGGCCCGGCACGCCCACCGGACCGCCGTACAGCGGGCCACCCCGATCGCCGTGGTCAGCTCCGCCGAACTGTCGTCACACCTGGTACTCCTGGCCGAGATGCCCGCCGACCGGCAGCGGACGTTCCGCAGTCGGCTGGTCGGGCCGCTGGACGAGTACGACCGGGACCGTGGCGCCGACCTGGTCCGCACCCTGGAGACCTTCCTGGCCTGTGCCGGTTCCTGGACCCGCTGTGCCGAGCGGATGCATGTGCACGTCAACACGCTGAGGTACCGGGTTCAGCGAATCGAGCAGATCACCGGTCGGGATCTGGGCCGCTTCGAGGATCGGGTGGACCTCTTCCTGGCCCTCGCCATGCGGCCGTAGCCGTTACACGCCGCGAGTTCCGCCGCAAGGTTCTGGATCACCGGCCCTGCGGGTCGCCGCCGCGTTCACCGAACTCGCCCAAGCGATCTGACCGCCGACCCGGGGTGGGTTCAACACGTCCGCCGGTTCCACAACGCAACGGCGTCCTCAGCAGTTGCCGAGCCCGACGGGCTTGGGCCCCTTCGCCGCGCCGTCGTGGTGCCAGAACATCCCGAACACCTTGCGGCCCGCGCGTTTGAACAGGGTGTCGTCGATGACGGTGGTGATCGCGGACCCGTCCGGTAGCAGCCGGTCCACGATCGGGTCGAGCATGGTCAACCCGAGTTCGTCGGCGCACCAACGGGCGGTAGCGAAAACCGGTGCGGGTCCCACAGGGTCACATCAACACACCACTATTGATCCCCAGGTCGTAAGGGTCTGCTCGGAAATAAGTAGCGAGTTCCGTCATCGGTGTTCTTAGATGTGCTATGGACGCGATGGGCGACGCGGTCGGCATGCTGGCCAGGAAGTTCCAGGTGCTTTTCCCGTATCTGGATGAGCGGCAGCGTCGTCTGCTGATGGGGGCCGAGGCGCGGGGCATCGGACATGGCGGGATCCGGGTGGTGGCCAGAGCGGCCGGGGTCGCGGAGGGAACCGTGTCGCGCGGGGTATCGGAACTGGAGGCGGGCGAGGCGCCGTCGGGCAGGGTCCGCCGGCCTGGCGGGGGCCGCAAGAGGTTGGTCGATCTGGATCCCGGGCTGCGGACAGCGCTGCTCGGCTTGGTCGAGCCCGACATGCGCGGGGATCCGATGTCGGCATTGCGGTGGACGACCAAGTCGACGCGCACGCTCGCCGACGAGCTAGCCAGGCAGGGTTGGCGGATCTCGGCCGGCACGGTGGCCGACGTGCTGCGCGCGGAAGGGTTCAGCCTGCAGGCCAACGCCAAGACCCTGGAGGGCAAGCAGCATCCCGACCGGGACGCCCAGTTCCGTTACCTCAACGAGCAGGTCGCCGACCACCGGGATAGCCAAGACCCGGTGATCAGCGTGGATGCGAAGAAGAAAGAGCTGGTCGGCCACTACAAGAACGCCGGCCGTGAATGGCAGCCGAACGGCGAACCGGTGCAGGTCAAGACCCATGACTTTCCCGACCGGCAGGTCGGCAAGGCGATCCCATACGGCGTCTACGACATGACCGCGAACACTGGCTGGGTCAATGTCGGCACCGACCACGACACCGCCGCGTTCGCGGTCGCGTCGATCCGCCGCTGGTGGCACGCCTGCGGCAGGAACGACTACCCGCAGGCCAGCCGACTGTTGATCACCGCCGACGCCGGAGGATCCAACGGGTACCGCACCAGGGCGTGGAAGACCGAGCTGGCGGCGTTCGCCGCCGAGTGCGGCCTGGCCATCACGGTGTGCCACCTGCCGCCCGGCACCTCCAAGTGGAACAAGATCGAACACCGGCTGTTCTCCCATATCACGATGAACTGGCGCGGCAGACCATTGACCAGCCACGACGTCGTCGTCCAGTCCATCGCGGCAACTACCACCCGTACCGGGCTGCGCGTGCACGCCGAACTCGACACCCGCGGCTACGACACGGGCGTGGAGATCAGCGACGCGCAGATCGCCGCCCTGCCGATCGCCCGGCACCGTTTCCACGGCGATTGGAACTACACCCTGCGCCCCCGCCCCAACCAACCCAGCGTCCCCGACCTCGTCGACGAACCCCGCCGGCCCACACGGCAAGACATGGACAGGACACTGCTGTCCCACCCGGAACTGACCGGCATGCCCCGAGAGCATCTCCAGGAGATAGCCACCAAGCTGGCCGAATCCCAAGCTCAGCAGCGTGAGCGGGCCAGACACGCACGCCGCGGCGCCGAACGAAGCCGCGCCCCCGGTGCCGGGCGCCACCCCACGCTCACCGATCCCGACCGCGTCCTGGCCACCATCCTGTACCTGCGCAAACTCTGCACCCAAGCCGTACTCGGCGAACTGTTCACAGTGGACCGTGCGACCATCACCATCGCCGTCCGAGAAACCCGCCCACTCCTACAACAGCACGGATACGCCATCACCCCATCGACAGCACGGTTCCCCACACCAGCAGACCTCATCGCCTTCGTCACCGACGCAGACAATGAGCCGCCCGCATTCACCAAACCAGCGTGTTATTCCTGAGCGGGTTCTTATCCCGAAGTCGTATCGAGAACCCCGGTTTCGATGTCGCCTGAAACTTTTTCGACACGTCGTCAGCGGTTCGCTTACGGTCGCCTTCCTGATCCCCACCTGACGCATCACGTGCGCCTTTTCCTCATCGCTCACCACGACAGTCTTCAGCTAACGCAGCATGAGGCGGTTTGACATCTCCCCCCGCAGGGCGACGCCGAAGGGCCACAAGTCCTTCATCTCCTGCACAGCAGCACATCAAGTAGCCCTACCTACATCGAACTCCTTTCCGTGCTCGTGGCACACCGACACCAAGTTCACCGCCGTCTTCGACGCGGTGTTCACCGCTGCGGACATCGACGTGATCAAGACCCCGCCGCAGGCGCCTCGGGCGAACGCGTTCGCCAAGCGCTGGGTGGGCACCGTCCGCCGGGAGTGCACCGACCGGACGCTCATCGCCGGCGAGCGCCACTGGCGGCGGTCCTCAACGAGTACACCTCGCACTACAACGGCCACCGTCCGCATCGTTCGCTCGGGCAGCAGCCACCGAATCCTGCACCGCACGTTGTTGACCTGACCGCCGCCCGGGTTCACCGGCGACCGATCCTCGGCGGCCTGATCAACGAGTATGCGCAGGCAGCGTAGCCCGAACCGACTTTACGATCCCTACAGGCCGGGCCGGCACGCCGATGCGCTAGGCGCCACTATGGCAGCTCATCGCTGCGGGGTGGCCGTACCACGTCTCGGTACCGTGGGTGGCTCGCCCCGTAGATGGAGAAGTTGAGCCGAGCGTCGCTCAGACTCACCTCGCCATTGGGGCCGCCGGCCACCATGCCGGCCTCCGGATCCCTCCGCCCGTCATCGGTCCAGAAGCAGACTGGGCAGGTCGTGCACCCGGTCCGGTGGCCGCAGCAGGGACACCGGCTGATGGGTTGCGGAATCACGGAGACAAGCCTCCCACGGCAACCCACCAAGAGGTACCCCGATGCGATCACGGATTGCGCCCAAATCGGGTGTGGGTGCCAGAGGCGCCAGTGACAAACCTGCTGCCAGGCGCAAGGCTGGCGCTGCGGTCAGCCACGCGGCGTGTACATGATCACGGCGACGCCGATCAGGCGGATTCCTGCGCCGATGAGATCCCAGCGGCCGGGGCGGAACTTGTCGACAACGACACCCCAGGCGAGAGAGCCGGCCACGAAGATCCCGCCG
>JAOPWA010000290.1 GCA_025965915.1 Dactylosporangium sp.
CTGCACCCGGCCACTCGTACGGTCGATAAGCAGATCGGGTACGACAAAAGTGCCCGCACCCAGCACTGGCCGTAAGACGCCGACGGCGCACGGCGCAACAACCTGACGCGCGCCCAGGGCCCGCAGCGCCCACAGGTTGGCCCGGTAGGGGATCCGGTGCGGCGGGAAGCGGTGATCGCGCCCGTGGCGCGGCAGGAACGCCACCCGCCGGCCCGATACGCTGGCGACCGTGATCGGGTCGGAGGGGGCTCCGAACGGGGTGTCGACGGTGTACTCCTCGGCGTCGTCGAGGAGCGCGTAAAGTCCCGAGCCGCCGATCACGGCGATCTCTGCGGTGGCGTTTAATTCGGTCACGCACGCAGACCTTAACCACGTAGTGGAGTGCAAGCTAGGGTGCGATGCATGGTGTTGAAACCCGGCACGGTGACGATCGACTGCGCCGACCCGCGGGCGCTCGCCGCCTTCTGGACCGAGGCAGCCGGCTATCGCGTCGCCGCCGATTACGGGGCGTTCGTTCTGCTGGAGCCCGACGATGGGAGCGGCTTGTCGATGGGTCTGCAGCAGGTCCCGGAGCCCCGGGTGGGGAAGAACCGGGTGCATGTCGACTTCCGTGCCGACGATCGCGAGGTCGAGATCAGGCGTCTGTTGGGCCTGGGCGCTACGGTGCTTGACGAGCAGGAGGTGCCAGGTCTGCGGTGGACGGTGCTAGCCGACCCCGAAGGCAACGAGTTCTGCGTGGCCGGGTAGTCGTGCAGAACGATCCGGGGCGGCACCGCGAGCCGGGGACGAGCTGGGGGAGTGCGATGGAGTCGCTGACCGGGCGGCTACTGGTCGCGACGCCTGCCCTGCATGATCCCAACTTCGAACGCACGGTCGTGCTGCTCGTCGCACATGAAGAGGGCGGGGCGCTCGGAGTGGTACTCAACCGCGCCACCGAGGTTCCGGTCGCCGAGGTACTCGGACCCTGGGGATCGCTTGCCGGTGAGCCGCCCGTCGTGTTCGAGGGCGGGCCGGTGCAGCCGGAGGCGGCGATCTGTCTGGCCCGCACCCGTCCCGGGGTGGAGGCGCTGGGCGGGTTCAACCGGGTCTCCGGAGCCGTCGGCACCGTCGACCTGTCCGGCGACCCGGAAGCCCTGCGGGACGGCCTGCTCGGGGTGCGGGTGTTCGCGGGGTACGCGGGGTGGTCGCCGGGTCAGATCGAGAACGAGATCGAGGCCGGGTCGTGGTTCGTGTTCGACGCCCTCCCGGGGGATGCCTTCACCTCGCGCCCGGATGATCTTTGGTCGATGGTGCTCCGGCGGCAGGGTGGGCTGCTGTCGGCCGTGGCGTACTTCCCGGCCGACCCGACCTTCAACTGAGCCCGACTCGCCGACGGGCGGTTTGAGGCATCCGATGTGACCCCTGGTCGGCGGGTGTGTACTATTGCGCGGGTGCCCGGGAGATTCACGGGCGCTGGGGGGCCGTGGCGCAGCTGGTAGCGCACCACACTGGCAGTGTGGGGGTCAGGGGTTCGAGTCCCCTCGGCTCCACCCATATAGAAGTACGAGAAACGCCCTGGTCGCAGCGTTAGCTGCGAGCCAGGGCGTTGTTAGTTCCGGAGTGCCGAGGTGCTGGCCGTGCCAGATCCGTGCCAGATTGGTGTTCATCGTGCCTGGCCGGGCAGGTTCGGAAGCGCTGCGTACGGTATCCTGCCGCACACCGTCACCTGGCGTCGTCGATGCCGTGGTTGTTGCGCCAGTGGCCACCGGAAGCCGTCGAGGGCGTTGTCTCGGATCTCGTTGCCGTCCAGGACGATCAGGGCGGCGGGTTGCTGGTCGCCGATCGGGAGGTTGTGTTCCCAGTACCCGTAGCGCCCGTTGCCGGTGATGTGGTTGCCGCGGAACGTGTACCGACCCGGCGTGTTGCCGATGCCCAGCCCGTCACGGATGTTGCGGTCGAAGACGCAGTCGGCCACGATGCCATTGCGCCCCCCGACGGCCGTCGTGCCTTGGGACGAGACGTCGTACCCCGCCACCTGGTTCGCGATCACCGTGCAGGCGGAGACGATCAGCCCATCGGCGCCCCAGTCGGAGATGCCGAAGCGGTTGCCTTCGGAGTGGCAGCCGAGGATGCGGATGCCGCGGGGCGGGGTCCATTCCCTCTTCTGCAATTCCAGGAAGATTCCATTGCGGGCGTTACCGACGGTGGTGCAGTCAGAGATCGTGAGGCGCTCGATGCCACCCCAGCCCCCGATGCCGATGCCGATCCCCGACCCGCCCATCTGCAGGCCATTGTCCAGTCGACCGCAGCGGACGACGACGACGCTCTCCACCATGGTGTCCTGCAGAAAATCGCATCCGAGGCCGCTGGCGCCGGTGTCGTGGATATACAGGTCATGGAAGTGGCCGCGCTGGATGTACTGCATGCCCAGCCCCTTGGCGAGCACGTTGTATCGGGCGAGCTGGACCCCGGAGCCGTCGATTTCGAAGCGAGCGAAGGTGCAGTCGGCCAGGTGGTTGGCCCGACTGGCGCCGTGCTGCAGTGCGGTGAAAAACGCCAGCGGCGTCGGGTCGGTCCGATTGCCCGGATTGGACAGCAGGAACCGGGTCACGCCGGGGCCCGCCCCGACCAGGGACACGCCATTACGCCACACGGTGCCGGCGTCGCGGATCGAGTACTTGCCGGGCGGACAGTAGATGACGCGCCCTAGCCCGTCGGCGGCGTACGCCGCCCCGAGCGCGTTGACCAGCGCCTGAAACGCCGGCTGGTCGTTGGTGACCCCGTCGCCGGCCAGTCCGCATTCGCGGGCGTTGAACACCATCGGGGCCACCGTGCCGGCAGCGGGCGTCACCGGGGCCGTCGTCGCGGACCGCCTCCGGCCGTTGCCGTAACGGCCGACGGATGCCGCCCGCGCCTGCCTGCCATCGATCCCACGGATGCCGAAGGCGACCCCGCCCACGGCCAGACCCGCGGTGGTCAGAAAGCGCCGCCGCGACATGGGCTGTCCGTCGGCTGGCGGCGCAGTGGCGGCCGGTCGGCCGTCCGGGTGCCGGTTGTATCGGGTCAGCACGTCGGTTTGCCCGCCTTCGGGCAGACGCATGTCACTCTCCTATCGCCGAAGCCTGGTAGCGCAACGACAGGCAGGAGCGGCGAATGCGCACGCAGACCGGCCGAGACGGCGACTTCTGGCACCCCGGCAGGCGGTGTACTGCCGGACGGGCGGTCACTTCGTCCCGGACGCCCGGTGGCGTCAAACGCCCGCCGTACACGATCCAGTCGGATGGTCAACAAACTGGTGTTGATTCCCCCGTTCCCACCCGCCAAACGCGGGTCGCGGAGCTGGGACGCCCGGGGTCGATTTCTGCAGGGGGGATCAGACCACGGCGGGCGCCGCGTCGGCCTCGACCGGCGGGTGCTCCACGGCCGGACCGCGGACCGAGAACAGCGGGATGAACACGTGGGCGAGCGGTCCGAT
The DNA here is from genome assembly GCA_025965915.1 of Dactylosporangium sp. GTDB lineage: Bacteria > Actinomycetota > Actinomycetes > Mycobacteriales > Micromonosporaceae > Planosporangium. Next base: position 3,455 of record JAOPWA010000290.1, read on the forward strand.
CGCCACCGCGTACAGCAGCGTCGCCCAGCCGACCGTGCCGCCCAGTAGCCAACCCGCGGTCAGTACGGTCACCTCGATCCCGGTGCGCACGAGGCGGATCGAGCGTCCGGGGCGGCGGGCCACGTACCCGGTCATCAGCCCGTCGCGGGGTCCCGAGCCGAGCCGGGCGCCGATGTACAGGCCGGTGGCGATCCCGTTGAGCACGATCCCGCCGATCAGGAAGGCCCAGCGGGCCGCCAGTGGGTGCGGCGTGGGCAGCAGTGCCACCGCCAGATCGACGACAAGTCCGATCACGATGGCGTTGCTGATCGTGCCGATGCCGGGGAGTTGGCGCAGCGGGATCCACAGCAGCAGGACCAGGACGCCGACGGCGATGACCACAAGTCCGAAGCGCAGGCCGGTACGCCGCGCGAGCCCCTGGTGGAACACGTCCCACGGGTCCAGCCCGAGCTTTGCCTGAATCATGAGCGCCATGCTGACCCCGTAGCAGACCAGGCCGACGTGCAATTGAACGAGTCGTCGCACGAGTTGGTGGCGCAGTGGCATTGCTATGGGGTTGCTGGTGGCGCTCATGCATGCCACTCTGAAGGCCAATAGGTGATGTTGATAGAGCCAATTCGGGGTAGGTGGCCTTGGCCGGCAGCGTTCGCGGCACTCAACTTGCGCGACTTCTCGGCGGCTGGCAGGGGCCGGCCCGCCGGCCCGCTGCGGCGTCCGGGCCGGGGCGAGCGCGCGGACCGGAGTACGCCCAACTGGCCGCCGCGGTCCGCAGCCTGCTCACCGACGGTCGGCTGTCGCTCGGCGTGCGGCTGCCGGCCGAGCGCGAACTGGCCCAGGCGCTGGGCCTGAGTCGAACCACCGTGACCGCCGCCTATCGGACGTTGCGGGAGTCGGGCCACCTCACCAGCCGGCGGGGCGCCGGCAGTTGGACCGCGCTTCCCGGCGGACACCGGGTCGGCACCTCGGGCCTGTGGGCGCCGATCGAGGACGACGACGTCATTGACCTCGGCCAGGCGGCGCTACCCGCTCCGGTCGGGTTGACCGACGCGGTCGCAGCCGCCGCCGAGGACCTTCCGCCCTACCTCACCGGTTCCGGGTACCACCCGATGGGGCTGGGCGTGTTGCGCGAGGCCGTCGCCCGCGAGTACACCCGGCGCGGGCTGGCCACCCTGCCCGACCAGATCATGATCACCAGTGGCGTGTCGCATGCGCTGGACCTGGTACTGCGGCTGCTCGTCGCGCCCGGCCAGCGGGTGCTGCTGGAGACCCCGACCTACCCCAACGCGCTCACCGCCGTCATCGCCAGCCGCGCCCGCGTCATCGGGTACGCCCTTGGCGACACCGGCTGGGACGACGACCTCCTGCTGAGCACGGTCCGGGACGCCAGGGCGCGGTTGGCGTACCTGATTCCCGACTACCACAACCCGACCGGCCACCTGATGGAGACCGCGCTGCGTGCGCGGCTGCCGGCCGCCGCGCACGCGGTGGGTACTGATGTGGTGGTCGACGAATCGTTCGCCGACCTGCGGCTGGACGGGCCGCCGCTGCCTCCGGCGGTGGCCACGTTCGACCGCGCGGCCAGGGTGCTCACGATCGGTGGGATGAGCAAGCCGTACTGGGGCGGCCTGCGCATCGGCTGGGTGCGGGCGGCGACGTCGATAACGGCCCGCCTGGCCGCCGCGCGGGTCGCGGTCGACATGTCCTCGCCGGTGCTCGACCAGCTCGTCGCCGTCCACCTGATGGGGATGCGCGAGCAGGTGGTCGCGGCGCGCCGGGCCGAGCTGGTGGCACGTCGCGACACGCTCGTCGCCGCACTGCGCACGCATCTGCCCCAGTGGCGGTTCGTCGTACCGCACGGGGGCTTGTGCTTGTGGGTGGAGCTGGACGCTCCGGTCTCCACCGTGCTCGCCCGTGCCGTCGAGGAGCTGGGCGTACGGGTGGCGCCGGGGCCGCGCTTCGGCGTCGACGGCACCATGGAGCGCTTCCTGCGTTTGCCGTACACCTTGTCGGAGGTCGAGCTGGTCGAGGCCGTCCGGCGGCTGGCGCAGGCCCGCGAAGAGTTGGATCGCGCGCCGGTACGCCCGCTGCGCGCCCCCGCGATCGTCGCCTGATCCGCAGGGCACCGTGCGATACGAATTCGTATCGCACGGTGCCCTGCGGATCAGCTCTGGTCGGAGCTGTTCAGCTGGGTCAGAGCTGGGCGAGGGAGCCCGTGTACATCGTCTCGATGTCGTTGGCAAACCTCTGCTCGACGATGCGGCGCTTCACCTTCATCGACGGCGTCAGCTCGCCGTCCTCGATCGACAGGTCGCGTGGCAGGATCACGAACCGCTTGATGGTCTCCCACCGGTTGAGCCGCTCGTTGAGCTGCTTGATGTAGGCGGCGACCATGTCGTGCGCCTCCTGGGAGGTCACGATCTCGGCGTACGGGCGGCCTTCGAGGGGTCCACCCGCGGCCCAGCCGGCAAGCGCGTCCGGGTCGAGCGTGACCAGCATCGTGCAGTAGTTGCGCGCCTGGCCGATCACGAGCGCCTGCGACGTGTACGGGCAGACCGACTTGAACAGCCCCTCGATGTGGCTGGGCGCCACGTACTTGCCGCCCGACGTCTTGATCAGGTCCTTCTTGCGATCGGTGATCCGCAGGTACCCGTTGGCGTCCAGTTCGCCGATGTCTCCGGTGCGGAAGAATCCGTCCGGAGTGAAGACGGCCGCCGTCTCCTCCGGCAGGTTGTGGTAGCCGCGCATCACCGACACGCCACGCAGCAGGATCTCGCCGTCGGTGTCGAGCTTGATCTCCAGGTCGCCGAGGGCCTGGCCGACGGTGCCGACGCGCACCTCGTCGGGACGGTTGACGAACGAGCCCGCGAACGTCTCGGTGAGCCCGTACCCTTCCAGGATCGGCAGGCCGGCGGCGTGGAAGAATTCGGCGATCTCCTTCGACAGCGGCGCCGAGCCCGACACCATCCCCCGCATCCGGCCGCCCATGCGGTCGCGCAGCTTCGCGAAGACGAGCTTGTCGGCGATGGCGTGCTGGACGGCGAGCCCCGTTGGAACGGGCTGCCCGGCCTGCCGCAGCGCCGAAACCCGCTTTCCGACGCGGAGCGCCCAGGTGAAGATCTTCCACGTCGCGCCGCCTTTGGCGCGAGCGGTCGTCACCACGACGTTGTAGACCTTCTCGAACACGCGCG
>JAOPWA010000296.1 GCA_025965915.1 Dactylosporangium sp.
AGATCTTGGAGAGTTTGACACCGCATGCGGTGTCAAACTCTCCAAGATCCAAGGTGCGACGCGCCACGGACCCTTCCAGCGTGCGACGCGCTACGGATTCTTCGACGGAGACGGGCCGGGTGACGCCGCCGCGGGCGCCGGTGCCGGCGACCCCGCCGGCGCTCCCCCACCAGCCGACTGCTGTACCGCCTGGTAAGCCTTCACCGCGTCGTCCAGGGCCTTCAGCGCCTGGCCGTACTTGTCGAAGTCACCGCTCTGCTGTGCGGCCCGCAGGTCGCCGATGGCCTGCTGGATCTTGTTCGCCGCATCGGCCAGAGCGCTGGACGGAGGCGCGGACGTCCCCGTGGCCGGCGGCAGACCGGCCGGCGGCGGTGACGTCGAGGGCGGCGCCTGCCCCGTCGCCTGCTTGATCAGGCTGTCGATACCCGCCTGCAGGGTGTCCTCGTACGCCACGTACTTGCCGTAACTGACGAGCACCTTGCGCATCAAGGCATACGAGTTGTCGGTCGTACTCCGGATGTAGAGCGGCTCGACGTACAGCATGCCGCCGCCGACCGGCAGCGACAGCAGGTTGCCGTAGACCGGCTTGGAGTTCTGCGACCGGAACTGCGTCAGGTCCTTGGTGACCTCCGGGATGCTGGTCATGTTCTGCTGCACCTGGCTGGGCCCTTGCGCGGGCGCACCCTCGGGCATCTGGAGCAACTGGATCTGCGGCTTCCCGTCCACAATCGACGCCGAGATCAGAGCCGACAGGTTGTTGAGCCGGTTTCGCGGGGTCATCGCCGCGGTCAGCTGGAACTGGGCCTGTTCCTGACCGGGGAACTGAGCCACCAGGTAGTACGGCGGCTGTTTCTGCCCGCGCTTCTCCGGGTCCGGCGCCGGGTCGTCGGGGACCTGCCAGAAGTTGGGCCCCGAGAAGAACTGGTCCGGCGCCGTCACGTGATACCTGGCGAGCAGGTCGCGCTGCACCTTGAACTGGTCCTCCGGGTACCGGAAGTGCTTCTCCAGTTCGGCCGGGATGTCCGACCGCTTCTGGATCAGCTTGCCTCCGAACGCCTGGTTCCACGCCTTGAGGACCGGGTCGGAGTCGTCGTAGCTGTAGAGCTTCACCGTGCCGTCGTAGGCGTCCACGGTGGCCTTGACCGAGTTGCGCAGGTAGGTGATCTCCTCGCGGGCCTGCGCGAACGTCCCGGTACCCGTCTGGGTGTCGCTGGTCGCGTCACGCAGGTTGACCCGCTGCGAGTACGGGTAGGTCGACGAGGTGGTGTAGCCGTCGAGGATCCAGACCACCCGCCCGTTGACCACGGCCGGATACGGGTCACCGTCCATCTTCAGGAACGGCGCCACCTTCTCGACCCGGTCGCGCGGGTTGCGTACGTACATCAGCTTCGAGTTCTTGTTGAAGACGCTCGACAGCAGGAAGTTCGACTCGCGGTACTTCGCGGCGTAGAGCAGGCGGCGCCAGTAGGAGCCGATGTCGACCCCTCCACTGCCGTTGTAGGTGAAGTACTGCTCGGCCGAACCGGACGGACGGTCGAACTCGGCGTTCTTTCCCGTGGCGTCACCGACGATCGCGTACTCGTTCATCCGCTCGCCGTAGTAGATGCGCGGTTGAGTAGTACTGATCTGCTCGGTCGGCGTCGAACACGACTCGCTGCCACCGCTCGTCGTCGGCTTCTTCGTACCCTCGTCGAGAAAGCCGGAGACGAACAGTGGCTGTCCACCACAGACCAGGCGGTTGGCCGGAGCGGCGACGAACCCGTACCCGTGGGTGTAGACGGTGTGCTTGTTCTGCCAGTTGCTCTGCTGCGGGCTCAGGCGGCCATAGTTGATCTCCCGCACCCCGACGACGTAGTCCTGGGTGCTGCCCTGGAACGGGTAGCGGTCGATGTCCAACTTGTCGCCGAAGTCGTAGAAGCCGCGCGCCTGCTGTAACTGGGTGTACGTGTCGGACACGACCGCCGGGTCGAGTAACCGGATGTTGGGCACGGTCCCCTTGTCCGCGGCGAGGCTCGCCGACGGCGTGGTGTTCGCCGCGTCGTAGGCGCTCACCTTGACGTCGGACAGTCCGTACGCCTGGCGGGTGGCGTCGATGCTGCGCTGGATGTACGGCGGCTCTTTACTCAGGGGGCTCGGCCGCACGGTGAACGACTGCACCGCGTACGGGTAGATGCCACCGATCGCAACCGCCGAGACCACGAGCAGGCCCATCGCCACGCCGGGCCACATTAGGCTGCGCATCCACGCGTTGGAGAACACGAGGATCGCGATGGCGACGAGCACCGAGATCCAGGCGAGGATCTCCTTGGCCGGCAGCAGCGCGTTGATGTCGGTGTACCCGGCGCCGGAGACGTCGGCGCTGTCGTTGTGACCGAGCAGGAGTCCACGCCGATCGAGGTAGTACGCGACGGCCTTGAGTAGCACGAACAGCGCGACGAGGGCGGTGAGGTGGGCCCTGGCGGCCACGGTCATCCGATCGCCCGCGCCCTGCAGGCGTACGCCGCCGAACAGGTAGTGCATCGCCAGCGCGCCGAGCACCGAGATGATCACCGCGGTGAAGGCGGCGCCGAGCAGGTAGCGCCAGAACGGGTACTCGAAGACGTAGAACCCGACGTCCAGGTGGAACTGCGGGTCCTTGATCCCGAATGGCTGGGAGTTGGCGAAGAGCATCCACTGCTGCCAGCGCCCCTGTGCGGACAGGCCGGCGAACAACCCGACCAGCACGGCGAAGGCGCCGATCCACGTGCCGACCCGCGGGGCCAGCAACAGTCGGTACCGATCAAGGGCCTGCTGCTCGAGCGAGTGTGGACGCAGCAGCGGGCGCAGCCGGTAGGCCAGGTAGAGGTTCACCCCGACGATCAGGCCCATGCCGACGCCGAACAGGGCGAACAGCACCAGCCGCGTCGTCAGGATGCCGGTGAATACCTGCCTGTACCGCACCTCGTCGAACCACAGCCAGTCGGTCCATGCGTTGATCACGCGATCGAACAGCGTGAACAGCAGGAAGAGCACAGTCAGCACCACGACCGTCACTCGGCCCCGACGGTTGACCCTCGACAAGGGGGCACGCATTACCACAGTTGACTCCGCACGCTCGGGTCACGAAACGCCCCCAGCGTACGCACTCTCGTCACGTACAGCGCCCGGCCTGCGCGCATCTAGATGAAACCGACGCTCACCGGGTACAGAGAGCGGGCTGCCGGTGCTCCCGGACCGCCTGCAGCGCGTTGAGCGCGTCGTCCAGTGTGGCGACGCGTGCCATGGGCAGCCCCGGGACGGCGTTGGCCATCGCCTCCGTGCAGTTGGCCGCAGGGGTGAGGAACATCTTGGCCCCGTCGCGCTTGGCCGCCACCAGCTTCTGGGGTATGCCGCCGATCGGGCCGACCTTGCCCTCGTCGTCGATCGTTCCGGTGCCCGCGATGACCTGGCCGCCGGTCAGGTCGGCGGGGTCGACCTTGTCGATTATGCCGAGAGTGAACATCAGCCCGGCCGATGGCCCGCCGATCTTGTCCAGGTCGATCTTCAACTGGAACGGGTGCGGCTGCTTGGGCTCGACGGTGACGCCGATGCGCGGATTGCCCTCCTCCGCTCGCGGGGTGATGGTCGCCGTGCCGGCCACCCCGGCGCGGGTGTAGGCAAAGGTACGAGCGGTGCCGGCCGGCTTGGCCCGGATCAGGTCGGTCAGCTTCCCCGCCGCGGTCACCGGTGTGCCGTCCACCGCCGTGATCACGTCGCCCGGCTTGAGGATCCCGTCAGCCGGCGAACCCGCCTTGACGTCCTTGACCGTGACCTGCACCGGATACCCCAGCTTGATCAGCGCGGCCGTCTCGGCACTGGTCTGGGAGTCCTTGAACTCCTGGGCGTTCTGCTGGTCGACCTGCTGCTGGGTCTGGTCGGGCGGGTAGACCAACTCCCGCGGCACGACCGCGTAGTCGTGCTGTATCCACCCCTTGACCGCATCGAACAGCGTCAGGTCCGGGGTGACGCTCACGGTGACCAGCCGTAACTGCCCCCGCGACGTGCTGACCGGGGCGCCGGTGACGCCGATGACGTCTCTCTTGTCCGCCTGCCCAAGCGTGTTCACGGTCGGCCCCGGCCCGAGGGCGACGTAAGGCACCCGAACCGAGAAAAATGCCTGCCACAGCAGCAGGGCGAGCAGGACACCGCCGAGTAGGACGGTGGCACCACGGCGTCTCATGGCGGCGAGCCTATCCGGCACGTGCCGCGATGACCGCGAGCAGGCGTCGCGTACCGTTGAACAGTGCCCGCAGATACCCCGTTCGGATTCGGCTTGCCCGGTGGTGGCGACCTGCCGGATCCCAACGATCCGCAGCAGATGCAGCGCTTCCTGAGTCAGCTGCAGCAGCTCTTCGCGACGCCCAGCGGGGGGCCCGTCAACTGGGACCTCGCCCGCCAGGTCGCACAGGCTCATCTCACGGGGGCACCCGGACCCGGCACCGCCCAGGCACCGTTCGGACTGACCCTGCCGCCGGGCACCGGCGTACCCGCCCAGCCCGAGCCGGGCGAGGCCCCGGTCGGCGACCCCGCTGTCAACGAGAGCGAGCGCGCGGCGGTCTCGGAGGCGCTGCGCCTGGCCGACCTGTGGCTCGAACCGGAGTCGGCCCTACCCTCGGGCATCGCGGCGACCGCCGCCTGGACGCGCTCCGAGTGGATCGGCGCGACCCTCGATGTCTGGCGCAAGCTGTGCGACCCCGTCGCCGCGCGCATGGTCGCCGCGATGGCCGACCTGGTTCCCGAGGAGATGCGCGGCCAGCTCAGCCCCATGACGTCGATGGTGACATCCCTGGGCGGTGCGCTGTTCGGCGGCCAGCTCGGCACCGCGCTCGGCTCGCTCGCCGCCGAGGTGCTCTCCGCCGGCGACATCGGGCTTCCACTCGGACCGGCGGGCACCGCCGCGCTCGTCCCGGCCAACATCGACGAGTACGGGCACGGCCTGGAGATCACCGGCGACCAGGTGCGGCTGTACGTGGCTCTGCGCGAGGCGGCCCACCAGCGGCTGTTCGGCCACGTTCCGTGGCTGCGCGGACACGTTCTCACCGCGGTGGAGGCCTACGCGGCCGGGATCCGGGTCAACCGGGAGGCGATCGAAGAGGCGATGAACCGCTTCGATCCGACCAACCCGGAGGGCATGCAGGAGATCGCGCTGGAGGGCGTGTTCACCCCGGAGGACAGCCCGCAGCAGACGGCGGCGCTGGCGCGGCTGGAGACGGCCCTCGCCCTCATCGAGGGCTGGGTCAGCGTCGTCGTCGAACGGGCCGCCGGTGACCGGCTGCCCGACGTCGTCCGTCTCGCCGAGGCGTTCCGGCGCCGGCGCGCCGCCGGTGGGCCGGCGGAGCAGACGTTCGCCGCGCTCGTGGGGCTGGAGTTGCGGCCACGCCGGCTGCGCGAGGCGGCCGCACTGTGGGCGGCGCTGACCGAGCACCGGGGTGTTTCCGGGCGGGACGCGCTATGGGGCCATCCCGACCTGCTGCCCGACGAGGACGCGTTCAAGGACCCCCAGACGTACGCCCAGTCCTCACTGGACCTCACGGACCTGGAGAACGAACTGGGCGACGACGCCCCGGAGTGACCTCCGCGATCTTGGACACCGTGCGGGCCTATGCCCCCGCCAGGTGTCCAAGATCGCCGGACGACAGCAGGGCCCTGGTCGTCTCCCAGCCTTCAAGGGCGGGGTCGAGCCTTGCCAGGTCCTCGGGTCCGCGCTGCCGGTGCCAACCCGGCGTGACAGCCACCAGCGCCTTACGCGGCGCCGCCTCACGCAGCTCCTCGGGCTGGCCGGTGTCCAGGTCCACCTCCGGTAGCCAGTCGGGCAGCGGCAGCCGGCTCGCCACGCCGAGCAACCCGCCGCCATGCGCCGGTGCCACCGCGACCATCCGGCTGGTCAGCGGCTGGAGCAGCTTGCCGATGAGCATTCCAGGCAGGTCGGGCGCGTCGGCGGGGAGCACCGCACCCATCTCGTAGCCGCCGTCCGCCGCCGCCCGCAGGGCGTTGACCGGCGTGGCCTCGCTCAGCTCGAACACCGGCATACCCGGCCAGGCAACGGCCGCCGCGAGGTCACGATCGGCCGAGGTCACGGCGATCGCCGGCTCGGCCGCGGCGAGCGTCGACAGCAGATCGACCACGTCTTCGGCCAGCGCCCGGCGCCAGTGCTCGCCGTTTACGCCGGGCGGAGCCCAGTTGACCTCGGTCAGCAACGCGATCACGACACGACTCATGCCATCACCCCGCTGCGCTCGGCGCGCAGTCCGGCTCGCGCCGCTACGCGCGGCGACTCAGACCACGCGCTCATTCGTCACTGATCCCGAGGCAGGCGGTGGCAGACACCCCCTCAAGGTAGCCGCGTGCGCGTTCGGTCTTCGGATACCGGGCGACGAGGTTCCAGAAGTCGGCGTTGTGGCTGGGCACGACCAAGTGGGCCAACTCGTGCAGCAATACGTAGTCGATCACCCAGTCCGGCATCTCCTGCACCCGATGTGAGATGCGGATCGTGCGGTCGGCCGGGGTGCAGGATCCCCATCGGCCGTTCTGGTTGGTGACCCACCGCACGCTCGCCGGACGCGCCGTCGCGGCGTACTCCGGAAGGTAGCGGGTGGCGATACGGGCGGCCCGTAGCTGCAGGGCCGCATCCGTGCGTCGACTGCGCTGCTCGCGCGCGTCGAGGCGCTCGAGCATCCGGTCGACCCACTCGCGCTCTTCGGCGCGGGAGAACTGGGCGGGGATCAGCACGACCACCCGTTCACCGTCACGGTACGCGGACACGGTCCGCCGGCGGCGCTTGCTGCGCCGCACTTCGACAACCGGCTTGCGCACGACGGTCTGGCGCAGCCCTGGGGTACTGCCCACGTGGGCACGCTAACCGGCATCCGCCCATGACGCGCAAGAGTTAATTCTCTCTCACCCGCCCGGATGAGGACGATTAGAGCTATCTTGCCGGAAAGATTCCTAGGGAGCGACTCGCCGCCAGGTAGCGTGGAATCCCCCGGCGCGTCACCCGTTGTCCACCTTCACCCACACCCTTACCCACAGGGTTATCCACAGGTTGTGGACAATAATCAGTCGGCGTGTCTCGCATAACCACACTTTCCACGGGACTCAGACAAGGCAGACTCACGTGGTCGACTCGCTCATCGTGTCGACGTGGTATCGCCGCCGCCTGCCGCCAGCCGGCAGCGGCGGCGGGACCCGCCGTCACGCCCGAGGGGTGTCGACTGATCAAGCCGCCGGCAGAACCGTGCCGTCGGGAACCATGAGGAGGCAATCGTGGCCGAGACCTACAACGGCTACTGCGTTAAGTGCAAGGAAAAGCGTGACTTCCAGGGCGAGGTCGCGGTTTCCAAGACCGGTATGAAGATGGCGAAGGGCCCCTGCCCGGTCTGCGGTACGACCGTGAACCGCATTCTGGGCAAGGCCTGACCCGTCCGCATCCGAACGTCGACCGGAGCTACGGCCGGTCTAGCCCGCGATGAGCGGTCTGGACCGGTCGACGGCGCGACGGAAACCCGACACTCCGGAACACCCCTTGTGAACATCAGCGGATAACGCTGTGAATTGCCGGTTGTCCACAGCCTCCGGCTGTGGACAACCGGCACGGCGCGGTACCCGCACCGCCATCGTCTGGCGGTATGGACCGACCGACGCTACTGCCACACCTGCGCCCCCTCTGGCGCGACCGCACCACGCTCCAACTCGGCACCGATCCCGACCGGGCGGTCATCGTCGAGTTCACCCAACCCGTCTCGGCACGTATCCTCGGCCTGCTCGACGGCACCCGCACGGAACGGGCGGTCTTCGCCGACGCCGCCGCCCTGGGCATCTCGATCGACCAGGTCACCGCGGTGATCGCCGCGCTACGCCAGGCGGGCGTCCTGATCAGCGCGCATGCGCTGCTGCCTCGGGGCCTGCCGTACGCCCAGCGCCGCCAACTGGCCGGGGAGGCCGCCGCGCTCGCTATGCGCCGGCTTCCGCCCGCCGGGAGAGCCGGCGCGACGGTCCCAAGCACCCCCGCCCAACTGCTGCGCCGCCGCGGCGCCGCGCGCGTACTCGTCACCGGCCAGGCCCGGCTGGCCACGCCGATCGCCGCGACCCTCGCCGCGGCGGGGGTGGGCCACGTCGCGATCCGCGTACCCGGCCCGGTCGTCACCGACGACGTGGCCCCTGGTGGGCTGTCGACGGCGGATGTCGGCCGGCCCGCCGCCGAGGCGGTACTGGAGGCGGTCACACGGGCCGCCCAGGGCGTCAACCTGGCCCCCCTGGGCCCGGACGACGCGACGCTCGTCGTACGGGTCGGCTTCGACCCCACTCCGGCCACGCTGGCCGCCCAGGCGTACGCCCGACGCCGCCTGCCGCACCTCGCGGTGGCCGTACGCGATGGCGCGGTCGTCGTCGGCCCGTTCGTACCGCCTGCCGGCTCGCCCTGCCTGGCCTGTCTCGACCTGCACCGCGGCGACCGCGACCCCGCCTGGACCTCGCTGGCGGCGCAACTGGCCACCGAACCACCGCCATCCCAGGCCTGCGCCGCCGCGACCACCCTGGTCGGCGTCGGATACGCCGTCACCGAGGTGCTCACGTACCTGGACGGGGGCTCCCCGCGTACCCTCGGGGCTACGATCGAAATCGACGCCGCCTGCGGCGACAGACGGCGCAGCTGGCCCCCACATCCGCGGTGTGATTGCCGACGAATTCGCCGATCGTTGCCGAGACCAGGTAAGAATTGACGCAATGACCGACATCCCCCGCCGAGCCGTCAGCCGTTCGGCCAAGTTGGCGTCGCTCCCGATCGGGTTCGCCGGTCGAGCGGCCCTGGGCCTGGGCAAGCGCGTCACCGGCATTGCCTCCGAAGTGATCTCCAACGAAGTACAGCAGCGCACCGCCGAACATCTGTTCAGCGTGCTCGGCCAGCTCAAGGGCGGAGCGATGAAGTTCGGCCAGGCACTGTCGGTCTTCGAGGCCGCGCTACCCGAGGAGATGGCCGGCCCCTACCGGGCCGCGCTCACGAAGTTGCAGGAGGCCGCGCCTCCACTGCCGGCCGCGGTCGTCCACAAGGCGATCGCCGCCGAACTGGGTGCCGACTGGCGGGAACATTTCCGCGAGTTCGACGACAAGCCGGCCGCCGCGGCGAGCATCGGCCAGGTTCACCGTGGGGTCTGGTCCGACGGGCGCGTGGTGGCGGTCAAGGTCCAGTACCCGGGGGCCGGTCAGGCGTTGGTGTCCGACCTCAACCAACTCGGCCGGCTGGCGAACCTGTTCCGGGTCATCCAACCCGGCTTGGACGTGAAACCGCTGGTCAACGAGTTAAAGGCGCGCGTCGTCGAAGAGCTGGACTACGAGCTCGAGGCCTCGGCGCAGCGGGCGTTCGCGACCGCGTACGCCGACGACGACATGATCTACGTGCCGCCGGTCGTGGCCTCCTCGCCGCGGGTCCTGGTCACCGAGTGGGTGGACGGCACTCCCCTGTCGACCCTGATCGCCTCCGGTACCCAGGCCGACCGCGACGCCGCCGGGGAGCGCCTGGCACTCCTGCACTTCTCCGCGCCGCACCAGGCAGGGCTGCTGCACGCCGACCCGCACCCGGGCAACTTCCGGATCCTCGCCGACGGTCGGCTCGGGGTGCTCGACTTCGGTGCGGTCGCGCGCGTCCCCGCCGGGATGCTCGAACAGATCGGGCGGCTGACCCGGCTGGCGCTGGAGGGCGACGCCGAGGGGGTGCTGGCCGGACTGCGCGAGGAGGGCTTCATCAAGCCCGACCTCGAGATCGACGCGCAGGCCGTGCTCGACTACCTGGTGCCGATCCTCCAACCGATCGCGGTAGAGGAGTTCCATTTCACCCGGTCGTGGCTGCGGTCGGAGGCAACCCGACTCGCCAATCCGCGCAGCCCCGCGTACCAGCTCGGCCGAAACCTCAACCTGCCGCCGTCCTACCTGCTGGTGCACCGGGTCACGCTCGGTTCGATCGGCGTGCTGTGCCAACTCGAGGCGCGGTCCAGGTACCGGGAGATCGTCGAGGAATGGCTCCCGGGTTTCGCCACCCCCTGAACCATCGAGCGACGGCGCCTTCAACGAGAACGGCGTTCCCGCCCTCCGTCGAGGGCGGGAACGCCGGTACTGCAATCGAAGTTATTCGCCCAGCATGCGAGCGTTCTCGCGACGCGCGCGGATCGCGATCTGCCGGGCGGAACGGTGAGCCTCAGAAGTCCCCACTTCCTGAGGCAGGCGCATTCGCGCTCTCGACAACGCTTCGTTGATGAGTTGTATACCCGTTGCGATCTTCACGGTGCTGCTCCTAGTTCGTGCGGTGCTCGGTACTGCGTCGGGCCGGACCGACTGCGGCTGCCGCAGTCGACGGCTGGCAGGCTTACGGATCGTCATGTCAGGCCGCCACTCCCGCGACAACGGCCGCGGCCCGAGCCGCAACCTCGACGCGCAGAACAGCGTCCCGGGCGACATCCTCCTTGCGCGGACGGCCACGGGGCCGCTTGCGCGGTACGACCGCGCCCCGCTCGAAGATCTCGCCACCCCAGACACCCCAGGGCTCGGCTCTCTCCAGCGCACCGGCCAGGCACTCCACGCGCAGCGGGCACTCCGCGCACAGGGACTTGGCCAGTTCCAACTCGGTGGGGGCGTCGGAGAACCACACGTCCGGGTCGAACGTGCGGCAAGGAAGCCCCGACTGCGCGCCGGGCGCCAAAGTGTGTAGACGGTCCGCATCCACCTCGACAGTCACGTCGAAGGGTGCCGTCGCCAGGCTCATTCCGGTCACCTCTCTTTCTGCTCGTGGTCTTCATTACTCGTGGTAAAAGACAGAGGCCGCGGATCCCGGTTACGGGTTCCGCGGCCTCGAGGTGAGCCGGTGGTCTAGATGTTGTCTAGACCGGCCTTCCTCGAGGTGGAACTCCGCGGACATCACCGAAGATCACTTCGGCCTTGACGCCGTCCTTGGCCTTGAGGCCGTAAGCGGAGGCATTGCGCGCCTCAACCTGAGCCCACTGAGCCTGGATCTGCGACGTGCCGGCACCCAGTCCGCCATCGACAGCCACGCGGGCCACGATTACGTGAGCAGCGGAGGTGGGGAGCAGACCGGAAACGGACACCGGAGCGCAGACAGCAGGCAGCGTCGACGGTCGCCTGTTGATGGTCATCAGCTTCACGGTCGTCACCTCCTGTCTGCTCTCGTTGGAACTTGCTCTCGTTGCGACTTGGTTACTGCCCCGCGCGGTCGGCGTAAATCATGTGCCATCCGCAGGGCGTGACAGCAGGCTATTCCCGGCCTCAACGGCGGCGCAAACGATTTTCCGAAAGAGTTACCCAAGATTCTTTGGAGCAAGATCATCAACGTCGGTGCCGGCGATCAACGCGAGCACGGGCTCGCCGTAGAGGCCCAGCTTGCGGGGGCCGATGCCGGCGATCCCAGCCAAATCCTCCAACCGCTCCGGCCGGCGCTCCGCCAGGGCTGTCAGCGTCGCGTCGGTGAACACCACGTACGCAGGGACTTTCTGCTCCGCGGCAACCCGGATCCGCCATTCACGCAGCCGCTCGAACAGGTCCTCGTCCATCGTCGACGGGCAGGTCGAACAGCGGCCCAGTTTGCGATCGACCCCACTGACGAGCGTGCTGCCACACACCCGGCAGGACACGATCGCGACCCGGCGGCGCGTACCGTCGGATTTCTGACTCTGCCGCGCCGGCGCGCGACCGGCTTCGGGGTCGAGGGCCGGCAGGAACCGGCACGGCCGGCGGTGACGGCCACCGGGAGAGCGCGCTCCGCCGTATGACAACCAGAGCCAGTGCCGGGCCCGGGTGATGCCGACGTACAGCAGCCGGCGCTCCTCCTCCACCGCCTCCGGAGTCTTCGCGTACGTCGTGGGCAGCGTCCCCTCGGCGAGGCCGACCAGGAACACCGCGTCCCATTCGAGGCCCTTGGCCGCGTGCAGGGACGCCAGCGTCACACCCTCCACGGTCGGGACGTGCTGCAGGGCGGCCCGGCGCGACAACTCCTCGTTGAAGCCCTCGAGCGTGGCCGGCTTGACCTCCGCGCCCGGCAACGGGATGGCAGCCGCCGTCACGTACTCCTCGGCGAGGTTGACCAGCGCCGCGACAGCCTCCCACTGCTCCCGCGCGTTACCGCCGGGCGGCGGGGCGTCCGGCCGCCATCCGACCGCCTCCAGAGCCCCGACCACGGCCTCCCGCAGCGGCGTCTCCGCCGACGTGCTGCGGGTCGCGGCCCGCAGCGCCACCATCGCCTGGCGGACCTCAGCGCGCTCGAAGAAGCGCTCCGCGCCCCGCACGACCACCGGCACACCCGCCTCCGCGAGAGCCTCCTCGTAGCTCTGTGACTGCGCGTTGGTGCGAAACAGCACCGCGATCTCGCTGGCCGGCGTGCCGGCAGCGATCATCTCCGCGCAACGCGCGGCCACCGCGGCCGCCTCTGCCGGCTCATCGGGGAAGAGCCGCAGGTCGGGCTCGGGCCCGGCCGGGCGCTGGCCCACAAGCTGCAGCCGCAGGCCCGCGAGATCGCCGCGGGCCTGCGAGATCACGGCGTTGGCGAGGCCCACCACCTGCGGGGTCGACCGGTAGTCACGCACGAGCCGGACGACGGTGGCGTCCCGGTACCGCCGCGGAAAGTCGACCAGGTAGGCCGAGGTGGCCCCGGTGAACGAGTAGATCGTCTGGCTGGCGTCGCCGACCACGGTCAGATCGTCCCGGCCACCCAGCCACGTCTCCAGCAGCCGCTGCTGCACCGGGTTGACGTCCTGGTACTCGTCGACCACGAAGTGCCTGTACTGCGACCGGATCTGCTCACCGACGTCGGAGTGCTCCTCCATCGCCCACACCGCACTGCGGAGCATGTCCTCGAAATCGATCACCCCGCTGGAGCGCTTGACCCGCTCGTACGCCGCGTAGACCTCCGCGACCCGGGCCGGGTCGACCGGGGGCTCGCGCATCGCCTTCGCGGCGGCCACCGGGTACTCCGCCGGCTCGACCAGCGACGACTTGGCCCACTCGATCTCGCTGGCGAGGTCACGGGCGGCCGTGCGGTCGGCACGCAGGCCGACCTTCGCGGCCGCAAGGCCCACCAGCCGCGCCTTGCTGGGGATCACCTCCGGCAGCTCGCGCCCTTGGAACAGGCGCGGCGCGAAGTAGCGCAACTGGCGCATCGCCGCGGCGTGGAACGTACGGGCCTGCACGCCGCCGACTCCGAGCTGGGTCAGCCGGGCCCGCATCTCCGCCGCCGCCCGGGCTGTGAACGTCACCGCCAGCACGTGCTGGGGTCGGACCTCCCCGGTCAGCGCCCGGTGCGCGATGCGGTGCGTGATCGCTCTGGTCTTGCCGGTGCCCGCACCGGCGAGCACGCACACCGGGCCGGCTGGAGCCACCACCGCCGCGCGCTGCTCGTCATCGAGACCGGCGAGCACCCGTCCGGCGTTTGTCGAAGATTGCGCCACAACACGGAATCATCTCAGGCCGGTCCGACGTTCTCCCCGTTGCACGTGTCAAGGTCCAGCTTTCGGAGGCGACCCAATGATCA
>JAOPWA010000297.1 GCA_025965915.1 Dactylosporangium sp.
CCGATCCGGGTCGCCGCCGAACGCGGCGATGTTGCGCTGGACCCAGCGCAGCGCCGCCTGTTGATCCATGAACCCGTAGTTGCCGGACTCGCCCTGCTGCGCCGTCAATTGGGGCAGGCCCATGAAGCCGAAGAGTCCGACGCGGTAGTTGAGCGTCACACCCACCACGCCGGTGGTCTGCACCATCGCCGCCATGTCGGCCTGGTTCGAACCGCCGTCGATCAGGCCGCCGCCGTGGATGAACACGTACACCGGCCGCCGGTCACCGCGCTTGAGTCCGGCGGGGCGCTGCACGTTGACGAACAGGCAGTCCTCGGACTCCGTGCGCGGCCCGTGCGAGCCCGCCACTTGCGGACAGCGGTTGCCATAAGCCGTGGCCGGTACCACGCCGGACCACGGCTGCGCCGGCTGCGGCGGCTGCCATCGCAGGGTACCGGTGGGCGGGGTGGCGTACCGGATGCCGAGGAAACTGTCGACTTCCCCGGCCCGGAAACCTTGCACCGCGCCCTTGTCAGTGACCACCACCAACGAGTCTCCATGGGGGTCACCGGTCGAGGCGGCAGCCGAGCCGCTCGGGACCGCCAACACACCCGCGAGAGCCACGCCAACAAGACACACGCCAATCCGTGTCCCCATTTCACTCTCCTCCTGACGGGTTGCGACGGAACGTCCGGCTGGACGGGGCCTACCGCCCGTGCCCGAAATCCAGCCAGTCCCCACTGTTCACCGGGTCGAGACATTGTCAATGGTCAGGGAACCTGCTGCGCCGACACGTCCTTCTTGCCGACTGACATCACTGGGCATCGATCACCACATCAGTGCCAAAGCACCACATCACCGTGGCCGTTGACACAGCGGATCTGCACGTAACTCGCATCGAGAGGGTCTGAGCCTCCGGCGGGTAGGGCCTCCGGCCCTACGACCCGGAGCGAGCCTCCGGTGGCCAGGGCTACTCGCCCGTGGACCTCGGCAGCCCGGGAAGCCCCGGCGGTTCCGAGGCCAGACCATTGTTGCGGATGCAACAGCCAAGAACAGCCAGACCGTCACGCGGTACAGCAGTGAAGTACAGCAACCCCACGCGCCGAACGGGACCGGCAGCACCCCGCGCAGCCCACGTGACCTCGCACGGGACCTCGCACGGGACCTCGCACGGGACGAGATCCAACCGGTCGGCCGACAGTTCGCATCGAGGTGGTCGCCAGGCCGTATCCAGGCCGTCGGACGTCGGCTGAAGGCCACTAACGACCACCATCGGTGACCAGTATTTTCGCAGGTAGGACGGGCGATGCGTACCTCTCGTCCGATACTGTCCACCGGCTGAGGCACTGCAACGCCAAGTGATGCGCCCAACGTAGGCCGTGAGCGGTGCCCTGGTGAGAACACATGACACACGGCCTACCTATCGCGCGGGACACGTGCCACGGCGACGCGGTGTGAGACACTGCCTCGCCTCTGGCAGTGTGGGGTCAGAGGTTCGAGTCCCTCGGCTCCACCACCGCTCGTGAGCTGGACAGACGCGTCGCGCGCGTGCGGTGCGCGAACCCGGCGTCGTCGCTCCGAAACGTTGGCGGCCCTGGGCAGCGCGAGTGGACACTCTGTGGACCAGGTTCGCGGGATGCGATCATTCCTCGCAGCTTTGGCCGCCCATGACGCGGGCCAGGAGGCCGTTGAGTGTGCTGATCTCGTCGCGGTTCAGGTCGGCGAAGAGTGCGGCTTCCAAGTCGGCGATGGCTACTTCGATCTCGGCTGCACGGCTCTTGCCGGACTCGGTGATCTGAACGATGTGCCGGCGTCGGTCGGCTGGGTCGCGTTGGCGCTCGGTCAGCCCATCGCGCTCAAGGTCGTTGAGGAGGCCGACCAGCACGGTGGGGTCGACTTCCAGGGTCCCGGCCAGGGTCTGCTGGCTGAGCGCGCCGTGGTCGGCGAGCAGGAGCAGCGTGTAGCCGTGTCCGGGCTTGAGTCCGTACAGCGCCAAGGTCTTTCGGATCTGCGTGGCGGCGATATGGCCGGTATGGGCCAGGGCGAAGGGAGTGCGATCCGGCATCACGCAGCAAGCTTACATTATGCCAACGATCACAGCTCCAAAATGGTTGGTGATCTTCAAGCATTTGGTAGCTTCAACGGTGAGCGCCTCGCCGCCTGACCCCGCCCCATCCGACCCAGCCAGATCACCAACTTGGAGTCCTCATGTTCATCGCCTACGCCGTCATCGCGATCCTGCTCACCGTCGCCCTGCTGCCGTCGGCCCGGTTGAAGCTCATCCGCGACACGCGCATCGTCGCAGCCTTCACCGACCGACTCGGCGTGCCACTCGGGCTGTACCCGTTCCTCGCGGCCTGCGAAATCGCCGGAGCAGCCGGCCTGATCATCGGCCTGTGGTGGGGACCGCTCGGCATCGCCGCAGCCACCGGCATCGTGCTCTACTTCATCGGCGCGATCGGCGCCCACCTACGCAAGGGCGACGTCAAGGGCATCGTGACGCCGGTACTGACGCTTCTCGTCGGCGCCGCCGCCCTGACGCTGCGAATCGCGTCCCTCTAAGCTTGTTCTTTAACCTCTGAGGCTCTGGTGACCGCTTCATCCTTTGTGGACTCGGCGTGTCGTGCGCCATGGAAGACGGCCACCGTCTGATGATCCTTCGGTTCCCGGCAAGGACGCGAAG
>JAOPWA010000311.1 GCA_025965915.1 Dactylosporangium sp.
AGGTGGGGCAGGCTCGGGGTCGCCGTGGTGTTGGGCGGCCTCATGTCGTTCACAGCCGCCGGTGTCGCCGCGGCTGCTGAAACGAAAACGACGCCGGTTAACGGAACGGCCGGCGTCGAGAAAGACGGCAATGAGAAGGCTATCTACCGGCTGTTCAATGCGGCTGGCACCGAGACCCGCGCCGCTCTGATCACCCTCACCATCGGCGGTAAGGCCGTCGAGGCCTACTGCATCGACCTCAACAACGGTCTCGACGAGGGTGGTAAGTACCAGGAGACCGCGTGGCAGGCGTCCGCGGTGAAGAACCTGGACAAGGTGCAGTGGATTCTGGTGCACAGCTTCCCCAACGTCACGCCCGAAAAGATTCTCCACGATGCAGGGGCGACCACGCTCGTGCCCCAGGGCGCCGGTGAACAAGAGCTCAAGCTGCTGGTATACGCCGCCACCCAGGGTGCCATCTGGCACTTCAGTGACGATTTCGAGCTCGGCGCGAACAAGGGCACAGCCGACGCCCCCGAGGCCAAGAGCTACTCCGCGGTCGAGAGGGTGTACCACTACCTCGTTGACCACGCCGGCAGCGCGCCGGAGCCGGTTCCCACGTTGAGCATCGCCCCGGCTGACGCGACGGGCGAGATCGGCAGCAAGCTCGGACCGTACACGGTCACCTCCTCTTCGCCCGCCACGTTGAGCGCGATCGACGGCAAGATTGTCGACGCCAACGGCGCTACGATCACGGGCCCCGTCGCGAACGGCGGAAAGTTCTGGCTGACCAGGGACACGGCGGGCAAGGTCACCGTCGACGCGAAGGCCGGAGGCGCGGTGCCCATCGGTCGAGTGTTCACGGCTACGCGCACCACCAACGCCAAGAATGTGCTTAAGAAATTCCAGAAGATCATCCTGGCCGGCGCGGCGCCGACCGAGCTGATCGCTCATGCCGCCGGGACCTTCACCCCGAAGGCCGCCCCGGCCCCGACTCTGCCGGTCACCGGCGCCTCGGCCGTCGGCGCTGCCATCGGTGGTCTCGTGCTGCTCAGCGGCGGGGGAGTGCTGGTGGCGATGCTCCGGCGCCGCCGCATCAACTTCACTGCCTGATCTGACCGCATGACGACGGTGGCGGTGCCCGGTTCCGGGTACCGCCACCTCCGTTTCCGGCGCCGGTGACAGTGGCGGTGACGGTGACGGTGACGGTGACGGTGACGGTGACGGTGACAGTGGCGGTGACGGTGACAGTGGCGGTGACGGTGACAGTGGCGGCGCTGGTGACGGTGACGGACGGTGGCGCCGCCCGGTGTACCTCGAACAGTCATCCGCTGTCATATCCCGATGGTAGGAAGGCTCGTATGAGGAGCATCGGGATCGGGCAGCGGCGGGCACGGCTGGGTGTCCGGCATCATCTGGCTGCGGGGGCGATGGCATCGACCCCGGCCGAGGCAGCCGAGGGCGTGGTAGCCCTGCACGCCACCGACCCGGCGTCGGTCTTCCTTTCCGTACAGGCTCGGACCGCGACCGTGGACATCGAGGCGATCGAGCGCGCGCTCTACGACGAGCGAACACTGATCCGGATGCTCGGCATGCGCCGGACGATGTTCGTGGTGCCGGTCGAGTCAGCACCGGTCATACAGACCGCCTGCACCATGGCGATCGCGACGGTGCAGCGGCGCAAGTACACGCAGTTCATCAGCGACGCCGGGCTGGGTGACGGCGCCTGGCTGGCCGAGGTCGAGGACTCGACAGCGCGGGCACTGGTCGCCCGCGGCGAGGCGACCGGGGCGCAGCTGTCTGCTGCCGAGCCGCGCCTGCGCAGCAAGGTACTCATGGCCGAAGGCAAGTCGTACGCGAGCCAAGGGAACATCACCACGTGGGTGCTGTTCCTGCTCGCCGCCGACGGCCGGATCGTCCGGGGCCGTCCCAACGGCTCGTGGACGAGCAGCCAGTGGCGTTGGTCGCCGGTCGAAACGTGGCTTCCGGGCGGGATGTCCGAGTTGCCGGTCGAGGCCGCCCGGGTGGACCTGGTCCGCCGATGGCTTGCGGCATTCGGTCCGGCCACCGTCGCCGACCTGAGATGGTGGACCGGGTGGACGGCCCGCCACGTCAAGCAGGCGCTGAGTGTGATCGGGCCGGTAGAGGTCGACCTCGGTGGGTCGACGGGACTGGTGCTGCCCGACGACCTGGAGCCCGAGGCGGAGCCGGAGCCGTGGGTCGCGCTGCTTCCGGCGCTCGACCCCACCGCGATGGGCTGGTCGGAACGGTCGTGGTATCTAGGCGCACACGCCCCGGCGCTCTTCGACCGGTCGGGCAACGTCGGACCGACGGTGTGGAGCGACGGCCGGATCGTCGGGGGCTGGGCCCAGCGGGCGGACGGTGAGGTCGTGTACCGGCTACTCGAGGATGTCGGCAGCGACACGGTCTCGGCGGTGGATGCGGCCGCCGCCCGACTCGACAAGTGGATCGGGGCCGCCCGCGTCATCCCACGCTTCCGTACGCCGCTGGAGCGGGAACTGACCGCCTGAGCGCACGTGGGTCGGTTACCTGCCCGGGGCGCAGTCGTAAAGGCCCGTGGCGCCGAGTGGCCCATCCCTGACCGGGGTGCAGTTGCTGGTCACCCATGTGCTCGTCGGCGAGTTGCCACCGCGCAGGCCGAAGCCGCCCCCTGCCAGCACGTACCGTAGCTTGCCGTCGGCAACAAGCCGCGCCAGTTGGTTGGTGGTGGGGAACGGAACCTGACCGGAGAATCCGCCCATCGGCAGCACACTCGCTCCGGCGAGGATGAGCTGCCCGCCCTGCATCGAACCCTGCGTCGCGACAAGGTACTCGCTGCCCGGCTGGTGGCTCTTCAGGTACGCGATGACCTGCTGGGTCTGGGCGCCGGGCCGGTCGCTGGCGCCGCCGAACCCACCGCCGCCCCCAGCCTGGCCGCTCCAACCAGCCTGGCCGCCGGAAGACCGCTCACCGTTCGGCGCCTGCATCTGGGTCCGGTCGAAGCTGCGTCCCATCCGATCGTTGACACCGGCGGAGTCGCTCGGCTGGAAGCCCTCGGCGTCGTCGCCACCCGCGCCACGGTACCGACCCGGGCCGCCGCGGCCCGCACCGCCGAAGCCGTGGGTCGGGCCGGCTGCCGGTCCGCCTCCGGAGCCCGCGTACCGGCTGTCGTCGGTCGAGGCGGCCCACGCCGTCGGCGCGACGAGCAGTGACACGACCGCGGCCATCGTCGCAATCAGGGCGATCCGGGCTCGCCCGCCGCGCCGCAGCGCAGAGAGCACGAGCAGGATCACGCTTACCGCCCCGAGCACCGCGAGTAGCGGCGTCATCCAGGGCAGGAACGTCGGGTACTGCCCTGACAGGTAGACCGCCCACGCAACCGAGACAGCCACCGATGCGGGCAATAGCCAGCGCTGCCAGCCATCCTGCCGGTAGGCCCGCCACAGGGTGAGCAAGCCGCCGCCAGCCAGCGCCGCGACGGCTGGGGCGATCGCGACCACGTAGTACGTGTGCGCCACCCGGCCCGTCGAGAACGCGCCGGTGTACGCCGCCAGCCACACGCCCCACAACAGGAAATCGGCGCGGACGGTATCGGTGCGTAGCGCCGCTCCGCGCCACCAGACGCCGGCCACCAGGCCGATCAGAGCGAGTGGATACAGCCAGCCGACCTGGGACGCGACGTCGGCGCCCAGCATGTAGGAGGCGACGGCACCACCGCGTCGACCGAAGCCGACCGCCGTGTCGGTGTTGAGCCCATACCGGTTGAACAGGTTGTAGTCGAAGACCATCGACAGCGGCGAGTTGTCGGTCGAGCCGTCGATGTACGGGCGCGCCGACGCGGGCGTCAGCAGGACCATGACGATCCATGACATGGACACCGCGAGGGTCACGACGCCGGCGAGTCCGACGTGTCCGAGGCGACGGCGCAGCGATCCCGGCGCTGCTACCAGGTAGACCACGGCCAGCGCGGGCAGGACGCCCCACGCCTCGACCATCTTGGCCTGGAAGGCCAGGCCCACCCAGACGCCGGACAGCAACAGCCAGCGCAGCCGACCGCCGGCAACGGCGCGCTGCGCGGCGTCGGCGGCGAGGACCAGCAGCATGGTCAACAGCGTGTCGGAGATTTCCGCATGGGCCAGCGCGGCGACGATCGGCGTCGTGGCGAACGCAGCGGCAGCGAGAATGCCGGCCACCGGGCCGAGCCAACGACGCACGACGCCGTACAGCACGAGCACGGTGACCACCGTCTCGATCACCTGGGGGAGAAGAACCGACCAGGTGGAGAAGCCGAAAACCCGCGCGGACAGGGCCTCCACCATGAACGCGCCCGGCAGCTTGTCGAGCGTGATCGACGCCGCCGAGTCGTAGCCGCCGTAGAAAAACGCCTTCCAGTTCTCGGACATGCTCTTCACGGCCGGGGCGTAGAAACCGTGCAGTTCCCCAAGCCGTACGCCCCATGCGTAGAGAGCGCCGGAGACGAGGGCGAGTACGAGCAACGCGGGCCGCGCCCAGGGCGGCTGATCGGCGGGGAACAGCCACGACGGTCGGCGTCGTCCGGTGGGCGGGCCATCGGCTGCGGCGGGGGTGGTGCCGAGGGGGGTGGTGCCGACGGGCGTGGTGCCGAGGGGGGTCGTCGTCACGGTCGTGGTCACACCGAGACGATGCCGGACAAAGG
This sequence comes from Dactylosporangium sp., assembly GCA_025965915.1. Lineage (GTDB taxonomy): Bacteria > Actinomycetota > Actinomycetes > Mycobacteriales > Micromonosporaceae > Planosporangium. The sequence goes on from JAOPWA010000311.1 coordinate 4,655, forward strand.
TCCGAGGAACCTTCAACGAACTTGAGAGTTTGCTGTGAAAAGCACCGCTATGGTCAACAATTGAGGGTCAATTGCGTTTTCGTTGGCGACATCGTTGGCGATGCAGATACACGGTCAACGACGTGAAGATAGGGCGCTCCTGCTTGATCCGTGGATCATCGGCGGTGGGGCAGGCCGCGTTGA
>JAOPWA010000313.1 GCA_025965915.1 Dactylosporangium sp.
CCCGGCGATGACGTCGGGGTGGTCGAACGGGTGGATGAACACGGCCCCGCTGGCCTCGGCGTACTCCTTCGCCGCCTCCAGCGACTCATCAACGGTGTTGCCGACGAGCTGCACCTTGGCGCCATACCCCTTGGTCGCCGCGATCTTCGGCAACGGGGCTCCGATGGGCATGAAAACGGTCGACGCGGTGTGCATCAGCCCGGCCGCGAGCGCCACACCCTGCGCGTGGTTGCCGGCGCTCGCCGCCACCACACCCTGGGCCCGCTCAGAGTCGGAGAGTCGGGCGATGCGCACGTACGCTCCGCGGATCTTGAACGAGCCGGCCCGTTGGAGATGCTCGCATTTGAGCCACGCCGGGCCGCCGAGCTTGGCCTGCAGCGGTCGGCACGGCTCGAGCGGGGTGACGCGGATGATGCCGTCGAGCAGTTCGCGAGCGGCTTCGATGTCAGCGAGCGTCACCAGTTCGGGTGCCAGGGTCATGAGCTTGATCGTGCCATCCGACGGGCGGAGCGGCACGCGGAGGCCGGCAACGAAGCGGCTCGCGGAGGCCGGCAAACTCGAGGGTTATCGCAGCTCGTCGAACCGGTCGTACTGCGCCGCGGTCACCCGGTCGACCGCCACCATCCCGAGCACCGCCGCCGCAAGGAGTAGCACAGCGCCCGGGAGACGACCGGCGATCTGGTAACCGAGCAGCTCGGCGGCCCGGTCCACGTCAACGGTAGAACCGTCGAGCACCTGCGCCAGGATTTCGCTCAACTCGCGCGGCCAGGTCAGCACCGTGCCGGCCAGCATGGTCACCACGCCGGCCAGCGTGGCCAGCCACCACGACCACACGAGCGTTGCGGGGCGCCGGCACCGACTGGTGCGGGCCACCGCGGACGCGACGAACGCGGGCGCGAACCAGGCCGTCACCGCCCGGCGGGCCGGGCGTCGGCTCAGGCCCAATGCCCGCGCGTTGCCCGCGGCGCGAACGAGCCAGACGGCCAGGAAGGCCCAGGCGGCTCCGTGTGCCAGTGCCATCAACGCGAGGACACCGACATGGGAGGCGACGAGTACGACGCCGGGCAGTTGACCGCCGCGGACGGCCGCCTCGTGCACGGCCCAGACCGGGGCCAGTGGGAGGAACGCCCATGCCAGGTCGGTCAGGGCCGCTCCGGCCATCGCCACGATGACAGCGGTGGCCGTCCTGGATACCGGCCGCACGCGGCCGCCGAACCCGCAGCCCTGACAGTCGGACCGGTCGACGGCGGGGGCGAGCCCGCAATGGGGACACGACACGGTGGCCACTCCGGCGAAAATGAGGAAGACGAGCGGCCACCGTAGCCGATCAGGCCACCCGGCTGCGTTGTCTCGCCCGTGGCCAGCCCGGCGCATGTCGCCGCCACGGTGCGGCCGCCTCGATCTGGCCGGCCACCGCGAGCAGTGTCATTTCGCTGCCCGGCCGCCCGATGAGCTGGATCGCGGTCGGTAGCCCGTCAGCTCGTACACCCATCGGCACGACGACGCCCGGGAAGCCTGCGATGTTCCACGGCGCCGAGTACGGGGCGTAGCGCAGAGACGAGATCACGTTGGCCTGCCAGGAGCGGTTGTGCCAGTCGGCGGCAACCGGCGGCGCGGTGGCCAGCGCGGGCGTGACCAGCACGTCGAAGCCGCCGTCGGCGAACCAGTCGCGGCAGCGTTCCCGCCAGGCCGTGCGATCGTCCTCGCGTACGAGACCGGTACGCAGTACCCGCTCGCCGAATGCGACGTGGCGACGGGTACGCGGCTGCAGCGCGGACATGTCGATCCCGGTGGCCGTGGCGTCGCGGTAGGCGGCGGCGAACCAGGTGGCTATCCCGCGCAGGCCGATCGATAGCGGGTATGCCGGGTCGGCGCGTACGGCGTCGTGACCGAGTCGCACCAGCAGTCGCGCGGCCGCGCCGGTGGACCGGGCGGCGTCGGCGTCCGGGAAGATACCGGCGACGGGCGAGCGCAGTGACACGGCCACCCGCAGCCGGTCCGGCTCGACCAGCCGCTCCGGTGCGCGTCCGGCCAGCACCGCGAACCCGACGGCCGCGTCGGCGACGGTCGTGGCGAGGATGCCGTGCTCGGCCAGGCCGAACCAGTCGGTGGCGCCAATTCCCGCGGGCACCACGCCGCGGCCGGGCTTGATCCCGACCAGACCGCAGCAGGCCGCGGGGACGCGGATCGATCCGAGGCCGTCGTTGCCGTGCGCGATCGGCACCAGGCCGGCGGCGACAGCGGCGGCGGCGCCGCCGGAGGAACCCCCGGGGGTACGGTCGGTGCGCCACGGATTGCGGGTGGTGGCGCTAGCGTCGTCTGTGGAGCCGAACAGGCCGAGCTCCGGCATGCGCGTCGTGCCGACCACGATGGCGCCGGCACCCCGCAGGCGGTGGACGACCTCGTGGTCGCTCTCGGCGACCGGGCTGGCGGCCGCTTCGGAGCCGTTCCAGGTCCGTACGCCGACGACCGGCGTGTTCTCCTTGACCGCGATCGGCACCCCGGCCAGCGGCAGGTTGCCCAGCTCCGGCTGCTCGTCGACGGCTTCGGCCTCCGACAGCGCCTCCACGGCACGGACCTGCCGGAACGCGTGGACGATCTTGTCATGCCGATGGATGTAGTCGAGGTGATCCGCGATCACTGCCGTCGCCGAGGTATCACCCCGCCGCACCGCCCGCGCGATCTGCCGCGCGCTGGCCCCCACCCATGTACCGGCCTGGCCGAGCATCTCGCCCTCCCCTGTCGACACCTGACTGTCTTAACGAGCGAGCGCCTGATCGAGATCGGCCAACAGATCGTCGGCCGTCTCGATCCCGACGGACAGCCGCACCAGATCGGCCGGCACCTCCAGCGGCGACCCGGCCGCGCTGGCGTGGGTCATCCGACCCGGGTGCTCGATGAGCGACTCGACGCCGCCCAGCGACTCTCCGAGAATGAAAAGCTTCGCCCGGTTGCAGATTTCTACCGCAGCCGCTTCACCACCGGCGGCCCGGAAACTAATCATGCCCCCGAAGCGGCGCATCTGCTTGGTAGCGATGTCGTGGCCTGGATGCTCGGGCAAGCCCGGGTAGAGCACCTCGCTGACCTTCGGGTGTCCCAGCAGGAACTGGGCGACGCGCTCGGCGTTGTCACAGTGCCGCTCCATGCGTACCCCCAGGGTTTTGATGCCGCGGAGGGTGAGCCAGGCGTCGAAAGGCCCGTTGATCGCGCCCATCGCGTTCTGGTGGTAGGCGAGCTCCTCACCGAGCGCGGAGTCGCCGACGACGAGCGCGCCGCCGACGACGTCGGAGTGGCCGCCGACGTACTTGGTGGTGGAGTGCACGACGATGTCCGCGCCGTGGGCGAGCGGCTGCTGCAGGTACGGCGAGGCGAACGTGTTGTCGACGACCAGCAGGGCGTCGTTGTCGTGCGCGACGCCTGCGAGGGTGGCGATGTCGGCGATGCCGAGCAGCGGATTGGTCGGCGTCTCGGCCCAGATGATTGTGGTACGCGGTGTGATCGCCTGCCGGACGGCGTCGACGTCGGAGAGGTCGGCCGGGGTGAACTCCAGGCCCCAGCGCTGGGCGACCCGGGCGAACAGGCGGTACGTGCCGCCGTACGCGTCACCGGGGATCACCACATGGTCGCCGGGCTGGCAGACGGTGCGCAGCAGGGTGTCCTCGGCGGCGAGGCCGCTGGCGAACGCGAGGCCACGGCGCCCGCCTTCGAGGGCGGCGAGGCACTCCTGCAGGGCGTCGCGGGTCGGGTTGCCGCTGCGGCTGTACTCGTATCCCAGCCGGGGATCACCGACCGCGTCCTGCGCGTACGTGCTCGTCTGGTAGATCGGCGGGACAACGGCTCCGGTACGCGGATCGGGCTCCTGCCCGGCGTGGATCGCGAGGGTATCGAAACCGGGCTGTCGTTGGCCGTTCGTCATGGGATGACACTATCCGCCGTTACCGTGATCGGCGTGACGGGATGCGTCTTCTGCGCCATCGTGGCCGGCTCCGTGCCAGCCTTCGAAGTGGCGGACACCGACTCCGTGGTCGCGTTCCTGGACACCCGCCCGGTGTTCAAGGGACACGTACTCGTGGTGCCACGCCAGCACCTCGCAACCCTGGCCGATCTGCCGGCCGCGCTGGTGCCGGAGTACTTCGGCTTCGTACAGCGGCTGTCGGTCGCGGTCGAGAGCGGGCTGGGCGCGGGCGGCACGTTCGTCGCGATCAACAACAAGGTGTCGCAGTCGGTGCCGCACCTGCACACCCACGTCGTACCCCGCACCAAGGGCGACGGCCTGCGCGGCTTCTTCTGGCCCCGCACGAAGTACGCCTCGGCCTCCGAGGCCGCGGACTACGCCGCGCGGATCGCGGCCGCACTCCCCCCGTCACTCTGAGAGGACGG
>JAOPWA010000323.1 GCA_025965915.1 Dactylosporangium sp.
CCTCGACACGGCCGAAGCCGACGATGAGGTTCTGCGCGTACAGCGGCTGTACTTCGAGGAAGTCCTCGACGATCTGCTCGATCACCTGGTGCATGTCGTACGGCTGGTTGGCCGAGTCCGGGATCAGCGTGTCGAGCGTGCGATCCTCTTCGGTCACTTCAAGATCGGCGTCAGCCGGGAACAGCGGCAGTTCATCCAGATTGTTCGACGGCAGGTACGACAGAAGGGCCTTGACGTACTCGACGGCATCCTCTTCGTCGGACGCCAGGTAGTGCGCGTTGCCGCTCTTGCTGTTGTGGGTACGCGCGCCGCCCAGGTCCTCCATCGCGACGTCTTCGCCGGTGACGGTCTTGATCACATCCGGACCGGTGATGAACATGTGGCTGGTCTGGTCGACCATGACGGTGAAGTCGGTGACAGCCGGCGAGTAGACGGCGCCACCCGCGCATGGCCCCATGATCAGCGAAATCTGAGGGATCACGCCGCTCGCCCGCACATTCCGGAAGAAGATCTCGCCGTAAAGCCCCAGCGAGGCGACGCCCTCCTGGATCCGGGCCCCACCCGAGTCATTGATCCCGATCACGGGGCAGCCGGTCTTCATGGCCAGGTCCATCACCTTGATGATCTTTTCGCCGAAGACCTCGCCGAGCGAGCCGCCGAAGACGGTGAAGTCCTGGGAGAACACGCAGACCGGGCGGCCGTCGACGGTGCCGTAGCCCGTGACCACGCCGTCACCGTAAGGTCTGGTCTCTTCCAGACCGAAGTTGGTGCTGCGATGCCTGGCGAACTCGTCCAGTTCGACGAACGAGCCTTCGTCGAGCAGCATGGCAATCCGCTCTCTCGCAGTCTTCTTACCCCGCGCATGTTGCTTTTCCACCGCTCTCGCGGATCCGGCGTGTACCGCCTCGTCGAGGCGCCGGTCGAGGTCGGCGACCTTGCCGGCGGTGGAATGGATGTCAGCGGTCAGTTCTGCGGTCACGTCGTGATCGTAGCGAGCGTGCCGGGCGGCGCGCTGTGACCTAGGCCAGTGCCACCCCGACCGCGTGGTCGAGCAGGTCGTCGCGGTGATACCTGAGCTCGCCACCTAGGCTGACGGGATGGGAAACGGGCCCTACACCGACCTCGAGCGGCCGCCGCTGCGGGAGGCGGCGCTGCGCCGGGCTCTGCTCGTACCCGATGGTCTCTGGACCGACCTGCGGGTTGTCGACGAAACCGGTTCGACCAATTCGGACGTCGCGGCTGCCGCCCGGGCAGGCGCGGCGGAGGGATTGGTCCTGGTGGCCGAGCGCCAGACGTCCGGTCGGGGCCGGCTGGGCCGGGTGTGGACGTCGCCGCCGCGGGCCGGGCTCGCGCTGAGCGTGCTCCTGCGGCCGACCGGGATCGACATCGCCCGCTTCGGGTGGCTACCGCTGCTCGCCGGTGTGGCGCTGACCGAGGCGGTCCGCCGCATCGCGGAGGTGGACGCGGTACTCAAGTGGCCCAACGACCTGCTCGTGGGTGAGCGCAAGTGCGCGGGGATCCTCGCCGAGGCGATTCCGCCGGCGCCGGGGGCGGTGCCGGCGCAGTCCGCCGTCGTCCTTGGGATCGGTCTCAACACCACGCTGCGCGAGCACGAACTGCCCCGCCCCGACGCCACGTCGCTGGCGCTGGCGGGCGCGGCGTGCACCGACCGGGACCCGCTGCTGCGCGGCCTGTTGCGCTCACTCGCGACCTGGTACGGCCGGTGGCACGAGGCGGGCGGCGATCCCGAGGCGAGCGGCCTGCGGGAGGCGTACCTGTTCCACTGCGCGACGCTCGGCCGGGACGTGCTCGTGCACATGCCTGACGGGTCCGAGCTGCGTGGACGCGCCGACGGGGTGGATACCGACGGCCGAATCATCGTCGACGGTCAGGCATTCGCCGCCGCGGACGTGGCGCATCTGCGGTGAAAATTGAGTCCACAAGGTACCCGGCGGTGGCCCCGAACCACTAACCTCGCTGCGAATTCTCAAATGGATATCTAGGAGGTTCGGGTGGGTTTTCCGGAGAGCGTGCTCACTAAGGAAGAACGGGTGGTTTCACACCTGCACCCGCACTGGAAAGCGTTGATCCGGCCGATATTCGTGGTGCTTCTTGCGATCGCCGCGGTGGTCGTGGCGGCGGTTTTCCTTCCCACGGCCGGCTGGTCGACCGCTGCGCTCTACGGCGTCGGAGCGCTCGCGCTGGTCGCCGTCGCCACGCTGGCCTTCTGGCCGTGGCTGGTGTGGCGTACGACCCACTACGTGTTCACCAACGAGCGGGTCATCCTGCGCACCGGCGTCTTCTCGCGTACCGGTCGGGACATTCCGCTCGGGCGGGTCAACGACGTGTCGTTCTCGCACGGGATCATCGAGCGGATGCTGGGCTGCGGCACCCTAACGATCGAGTCGGCAGGGGAGCGGGGCCAGGTGGTGCTCGCCGACATCCCGCATGTGGAGAAGACCCAGAGCGTGCTGTACGAGCTGGTCGAGGAGGACCGGGCCAGGCACACGTTCGACGACGAGGACCGCGACGCGATCGTGAAGAGCGTCAAGGGCGACGAGCAGTAGGAGTTTCGACCCGAGGCGCCTCCGTCGGAGGCGCCTCGGCCAGACATCGGTACCTCGGACGTCGGGTGCTGGGATGAACCAGCCACATCCGCCTCAGTGGGTGCGGGCAGCGCCCTCGGTCGACGTCCTCTCGGTCTTCAGCGACGCCGTGAGCTGCTCGAACGGGGCGTCAGACGCCGAGTCGCCGCCGGTGACCGGATCATGGTGGCCGGGTACTGGCAGGGGCACGCCCTCGGCCGGCGCGACGATCGGCGGCGCGGCTTCCGCCGCGGGCTCGGCCAGCGCGCTCGCCGGGGCTGGCGTGTCCTTGAACACGAACGTGCGGTAGGTCCAGAACCTGAAGAGGGTGGCGAGGCAGATGCACACCGTGGTCGTGATGTTGAACGCCAGCCGGTGGGGCCGCTCGCTCAGCCCGAAGCCGTACTTCAGCAGACCGGTGCCGGCGGACTGCATCAGCAGTCCGACCATGTTGACCCCGAAGAACATCGTGTACTCGCGGCGCATCGCGCGGCGCGGGCGGTTCTTGTAGGTCCAGTGCCGGTTGGCCAGGTAGGCCAGGTACGTCGTCACCAGGGTGGCGATGATGGTCGCCTTCACCGCGCCCACGAAGATCAGCGCGTTGA
>JAOPWA010000334.1 GCA_025965915.1 Dactylosporangium sp.
ACCTCGGGCGAGGCGTCGACGTGGATCTCTCATTCGATGCTGCCGTACTCCATACTCTTCACTCTTCCTCCATATGCAACGTTTGGTTGCACATCACGCTAGCCGACCACCCGCCATCGCGCAACCATTGGTTGCTTATTGGCGGCAATCGAGCTGTTCGACGCCCGCCCACCGGCCTATCTCAAACCCGTCGGTGGCGGGGACAGGCTGTTTCAGGTGGCGGACCGGTTGCGGCGTTCCCCAAAAATGAACGGCGTACCCCCAGACATGAACATTGCGTCGGGACCCTGGCGAGCGACGGCATTGACAGGCATCATTGGTGCCCGCCACTGTCCTCAGTCGACCGAGAGGGTCACCGATGCGCGCCTCCCGCGCCGCGTTACTCGCCGTACCTGTGCTCGTCGCCGCCGTGGTGGCCGGCACCTCCCTCACCGCGGGAGCGCAGGCCGCACCGACCGGACCGGCCGAGGGACTGTACTACCTGCAGAGCGCCACCACCGGATTGAACGTGGCCAAGAGCGGCGACGCCGTAGCGCAGCACCGGCCCAGGGGCAACGAGGACCACCAGCAGTGGCGACTGCGCGGCGACAGCAGCACGTACGTTCTGGAGAACACCGACGACGCGGGCCGGTGTCTGGGCCGGACCGGCGGGACGGCCGCACTCGTCGGATGCGCCAGCGCCGACGCGCGGTGGCAGATCTCGGCAGCTGGCCCCGGACGGTACGCCGTGAAGGATCCGGGCGCGCAGCGATACCTGACGGTGGCCGCCAGCGCCGACAGCTACGCCGACCAGCTACAGGTCGGCGCGGACGGCGACCTGGCCCGGTGGTACGTCACCCCGTTGTCGGCGCCGAAGAACCCGCTGCCGCCCGGCGACTCGCGCACTCTGGACCAGGTCACGTTCCTCACCGCGCACAACGCGTACGCCAACGGCGTCGACGGCGGATTCGCCCCGCCGTTCGTCAACGCGTTCCCCAACCAGAGCCGTGGCATCGACCAGCAGCTGGCCGAGGGCGTACGCGGTTTCATGCTCGACATCCAGCAGACCGCCGACGGGGCGATCCTCTGTCACCAGAGCTGCTTTCTGGCCCGTCGGCCGGTAGCGCTGTGGGTAGATCTCAAGCGCATCGTCGACTTCCTGGGCCAGCACCGCAGCGAGATCGTCACCGTGTTCCTCGAGGACTACGTGGCCCCCGACGTGCTGCGCGCCGAGCTGGCCCGGGTCCCCGGGCTGGCCGAGGTGCTCTTCCGCCCGGACACCGAGGGCGTGCGGCAGAATGGCTGGCCCACCCTGGCGGACCTCGAGCAGCGCAACAAGCGACTGCTGGTCTTCACCGACCACAGCCGGGCGCAGGACGAGTCGGCCGGGCTGACGCGCGACAGCTTCGGGGTGATGTACCAGAGGGACTGGACCGTCGAGAACTACTGGTCGATGGGTTCGGGCGCCGGCAACTCCGACTGGTCCTGTTACAGCCGCTGGTACGGCGGCGGGGTGAACATCCCGCTGTCGCGTACCGAGCCCGGGTTCCGGCCGTTGTTCGTGATGAACCACTTCCGCGACACTCCGATCACGCCGACCATCACCACCGACAACAGCAAGGTCCTCGACCGGGCCGAGCGTTTCTGCGAGCCCGCCGCGCGCAAAAAGCCCAACTTCCTGGCCGTGGACCGCTATGACCTGAGCAATCCGATGTCCGCGGTCAACCAGCTCAATACCTATTGGTACGGGCAATGAGCGTCCTGGTACGGGCAGTGAGCCTCCGTCGCCACATCGGGTGAGGCGCCCGGAGGCCCGCACCGGGTGAGACGCCTCGAGGTCCGGCTAACCAACCCCCTGGCACCGCGGCCCTGTCACCCGGCACCTCGACGTCACTGTCGGTACCTTTCTGGGTGATACGGTCGCTGCCAGCGGTTGGCTCCCCTTCCGACCGCCGCTGGGAGTTGCGCCATGGACTGGCTTGTCGAGCCCGCTACCGCGGAGGGGGCCAGCGCGCTGCGGGCGGAGTTGGCCGTGTTTCTGCGCCGGCACGCCGCCGATCCCGACCAGGTGGGCGACGCGGAAGTGGCCATCGCCGAACTGCTTGCCAATGCCGTGGAACACGCCGGGGGCTCGGTGTGGGTCAGCCTGGACTGGACCGGCGCCCAGCCAGTGCTTACCGTGCATGATCTGGGGCCGGCATTCACGATGGACCTGTCCCGGCCCGAGATCACCCAGGTGCGTGGGCGCGGCCTGTGGCTGGTCTCCCAGTTGGCCAAGGCTCTGGACCTGGTGACCAAGCGCGGCGCCGGTAAGCGGGTGCAGGCCACGCTGGCGGTCACCCGCCGCGGTGAGGCCTCGTTCGACCTATCCCGGCGGCGGGTGAACCCGCTGCCGGCCCGCGAGGAGGCCGGCCCGGACGGGTTCACCCGCGAGCCGTTCCTGCGCGCCCTCGTGGTGGAGATGTCCCGGGCCCTGGCCGATACCCACGGCCCGCTGGCCAGCGAGGAATCCATCGCCCGCGTCGGAGCCACCGTGGGCGGGCAGATGGAAGACGAGTACCGCCATGCCCGCGCCATCACCGGCCGGCTCACCCCGGAGCAGATCGCCGACTGCTACGTGCGGCTCAAGTCCGCCATCGACGGCGACTTCTACATCATCAGCGTTAGTCACGACCGGATCGTGCTGGGTAACCGGCGCTGCCCCTTCGGCGACACCGTCCGCCACGCCCCCGCCCTGTGCCGCATGACTTCCAGCGTCTTCGGCGGCATCGCCGCCCGTAACCACGGCCAGGCGGTAGTCCTGCTGGACGAACGCATCGCCGTGGGCGACCCGGAGTGCCGCATCACCGTGCTCCTGGGCCCGGGTGCGATCGACCGGACCCCCAGCGGGCACCGTTACCACGGCGACAACCCCGACAACCACGGTGACAACCCCGACCCGGCCTGACCTGACCTGACCACCACCTCGGTACCCGGGTTTCGCGCCGCAGGTCGCCGCACGTCACCGCCGACGTCGCTGACCATGAACGTCTTTCGCTGCACGATCCGTACCCTGCACGATCCGTACCCAGCCCAGCGCGTTAGACCCTCAGAAGGGGGGTAGGTAGCCGGGCTCGCCGGAAGGGTACCGCAATGATCAACAGACGCAGGCGCGGCGACGCCAGGCGCGACGCGGCCGCTCGGACCACGCATTGGCTCGATGACCGACTGGGCATGGCCAGAACAGTGCGGGCCACGATGAACAAGGTCTTTCCCGACCACTGGTCGTTCCTGCTCGGCGAAATCGCGCTCTACTCGCTGGTGATCCTGCTGCTGACGGGGACGTTCCTCGCCCTGTTCTACGAGCCGACCCAGCGCGAAGTGGTCTACCACGGCAGCTACACCCCGCTGCGCGGGCTGCCGATGTCGCGCGCCTACGAGACCAGCCTGAACCTGTCGTTCGAAGTGCGCGGCGGGCTGATCATGCGGCAGATGCATCACTGGGCGGCCCTGCTGTTCATGGCCGGGATCGTCGCGCACATGATGCGGATCTTCTTCACCGGCGCCTTTCGCCGCCCCCGCGAGATCAACTGGGTAATTGGAATGCTGTTGTTCTGGCTCGGGTTCCTGGAAGGATTTGCCGGGTACTCGCTGCCGGACGACGCGCTGTCCGGCACCGGCCTACGGATCGCCCAGGCGATCATCCTGTCCATTCCGGTCGCCGGCACATGGGTCGCGACCAGCCTGTTCGGCGGTGAGTTCCCCGGCACGGAGATCCTGCCCCGGCTGTACATAGCCCACGTCCTCATCGTCCCCGGGCTGCTGCTGACCCTGGTGGCAGCTCATCTCGGAATTCTGGTCCGGCAGAAGCACACCCAGTGGCCAGGACCCGGCCGCACCGAGCACAACGTGGTGGGCGAACGGATGGTGCCGGGCTTCGCCCTCCGTAGCGGCGGATTTTTCATGCTGGTCTGGGCCATCCTGGCGCTGCTAGCTGGACTCTTTCAGATCAACCCGATTTGGATCTTCGGTCCGTACCAGGCCGCGGTGGTGACGGCGGCCAGCCAACCGGACTGGTACGTGTGGTTCCTTGACGGGGCCCTGCGCCTGTTCCCCTCCTGGGAGCTGCGCATTGCCGGCTACACCCTGCCGCCGGTCTTCTGGGCGGGCGTTGTGCTGGCCGGCGTGATCGCCGTGGTCGCGATGGTGTACCCCTGGGTGGAACAGCGCCGGACGGGTGCCGCCCGTCGCCCACATCACCTCCTGCAGCGGCCTCGTGACGTGCCGGCGCGTACCGCGCTGGGCGCCATGGCGCTGTCCTTCTACATGGTGTTGGCCCTCTCGGCCGCCAACGATGTGATCGCCTACAAGTTCCAGATCAGCCTCAACGCGATGACATGGGCCGGCCGGGTCGGTGTTCTGCTCCTGCCACCGCTGGCCTACTTCATCACCTACCGGGCATGCCTGGCACTGCAGCAGCACGACCGGGAGGTCCTCGTCCACGGAATGGAGACCGGGATCATCAAACGCCTGCCATCGGGCAGATTCGTCGAGGTGCACCAACCGCTCGGACCCACGGACGAGGTCGGGCACGGCGAGTTGCCTTACCGTGGCTGGGTGGTTCCCAAGCGCGTCAACCGGATCGGAGGACTGATGCCCCCGATTCGCGGCTTCTTCGTGCCCATCGAGGAACCCGTCCAGGAACCGGACGGCAAGCGCGACGGCGGGGGCGACGACCGCAAGGGTGACGGCGAGCGTGCCGAGGCCGCGAAAGCGGCGCGGGAACGCCTCCCCTGACGTTGCCCCGGCCTACCGGGGGTTGCTGCCAGACCGTTGTCTCGATCAGGGGCAGTTGTGGACGTTCGTCACGTCGATAGGGTGCGGACATGGCGACCGAGGGGACGGACGATGACGACGGCCTGCGGCGCATGATCCGATCCTGCACGTGGCCGCCGTCCACACCTGGTACACGGGCAAGTTCGGTGGTGATCCGGTCTGCCCGTTTTCCACGATCGCTGACGCGGTCGCGACGTGGCCCGAGACCGCTACAGCCGTGGCGGTACGACTCGATCAGGCCGGCAACGTCGAACTGTGCGCCCCGCTCGGCTTGGCCGACCTGCTGGCCGGCGTCTGGCGCCGCAATCCTCGTCGGGCCAGCATGCGGGTGTCCCTGGCCCGGCTCGCCCGGCACCAGCCCGCCGAGCGGTGGCCCGGAGTCCGGGTGATCCCGCCCCGATGAGTGGCTGCTGGAACATCCGGAGGACCCCCGCGGCGGAGATCCGCGAAGAACTCGATACCCGGGTGCGCGAGTACGTCAGCACCTATCGTGGCATTCTCGGTCTTGGGTACTTCGTGCTCAGGCGCTGACAAAGCGGCGATAGAACAGCGCAATAGAACAGCGGCAATAGATAAGCGCGCCTAGACTCGCTTGCCATGAGGATCAAGATGTGCAGCATCCACGTCAATGACCCAGCCCAGGCCTTCGCCTTCTACACACAGATCCTGGGGTTCGATGAACTATTCGTGATTCCCGATGCCAACCTCTACATCGTGAAGTCGCCCGAAGACCCCGTTGGCGTGGGCCTGCTGCTGGAGCCCAGCGACAACCCCATAGCCCGGGCCTACAAGGAGGGCGTGTACGGAGCGGGCATGCCGACCATCGTCTTCGGCGTGAAGGACGTCCAGGCAGAGTACGCGACGCTGACATCAGCCGGTGTGCGGTTCACCGGCGAACCGACCGTCGATGAGGCCGGCACTCACGCCGTCTTTGACGACACCTGCGGCAACTTGGTACAGATCCATCAAGACTGACCGTCCATCAAGACTGACCGCACCGCTCGAAGGCCTCCGCGACACGCTCCTCGGCCGGGCCCCGTACCGGGAGTCGCCCCGATATCCACCATCAGGTCGATCGCCTCGCGCAGCACGGCGGGTAGATCCGGTGCGCCATCCAGTTCGACCCACGCCACTCGGTGTGCCGGCGGGGAGGCGGACGCCGCCCGGGCGGGCTCCAGCACGGCGAAGTCGGCGCCCAGTGGTCCCAGCACGAGGGCCGAACGAACAACTAATGTCCTGGCAGTATGCACGCTAGGGCAGACCTTCCCCTAAATTTACTGATGCTGATATTAAAGGCACCGCCGGTCCACCCGCGCGGTACGAGTGGACCGGCGGAAAGGGGGACAGGTTATCGTGCCAGAATCAGAAATCGAAGACAGCGCGGGTCTGCCGGTACAGCAAGCAGGAATTTACGTACGTCGCCCGGAAGGACCTCACGTGGCCCTGCCACCAGCCCTCGGCGGTAACTGTCACGGGGTCGTAAATCATGATGCAGTTATCCGGTCCTTCTGAAAGTGCGTCGATGTCGCCGGTTACCGCGGCCAACTCGTTGCAGGCCTGCTGGGCTGCGGGATGACTGCCTCCGGCCGGGTCACAGGTAAGGACAACGGCTCGACTGACGACGTCCCCACCCTCGCCGTCGGCTACCGTGAGAAACAGTGCGGTCGGTGCGGAATAGGCTGAGGCAGAGGCACTGGATGGCAGGCTTACTATGCCAGCCGTCAATGCTGCAGTGGCCGCCGCGGTCGCCAGTAGACGCCGTAGGGATGACATGCTGAACCTCCTTGTGAAAGGTCTCGCGAAGGTGGCGGTGAATTCTCGTGGATCCTGCCGCCAATCTGGACACCGCCGTGTCGTCATCGAAGTTAGCGAGTGGCAATCACGCGGTCAAGCGCGAGGTGGATATGAAGACATTCATGGGGTGGCCGCAAGGGGAATATGCAAAAGGGCCAACAATTAACACCGCAAAGGTTTATGGTCGCCGTGCTCTATGAGGAAGGTGGCCTCGGAGTGCCGGGCGATCCGCCCGCCCACCTGCGGTAAAGATCAGATCAACTCTGCGGGAAACCGTTACCCTGTCCCTGGGCTACGAGGGCGTGCGACCCTGGGGCACCTTCTACGGTGGCCGGTGCGGGCCGGTGGCCAAGGACACGCCCGTGCGGGGGCTGGCGAGGGACTGAGGATGGGGCACGTGCTGGGCATCACCAACATCTGGACATACCTGCTGGGTACCGTGGCGATCATCCTGCTACCCGGGCCGAACTCCATGTATGTGCTGTCGGTGGCCGCCCGTCGCGGGGTACGGGCCGGATACGCCGGTGCCTGCGGAGTGTTCATCGGCGACGCCGTACTGATGACGCTGTCGGCCGCCGGGGTCGCCTCGCTCCTGCGCGCCGAACCGGCACTCTTCATGATCGTCAAGTACGCCGGCGCCGGGTACCTGTGCTGGATCGGCGTCGGCATGCTGCTCGGGGCGTGGCGTCGGTGGCGGCGGCCCGCCCCGGCCACGGACGAGCCGGCGGCCAGTCCACCGGCGGCCGAGGAGCGCAACCCGTTCCGCCCGGCACTCGTGGTCAGCCTGCTCAACCCGAAGGCGATCCTGTTCTTCATCTCGTTCTT
>JAOPWA010000343.1 GCA_025965915.1 Dactylosporangium sp.
GCTGCAGTTCGCCACGAACCACCTCGGCCACTTCGCGCTCGCCACGGGACTGCACCCGGCCCTCGCCCTGGCCGGGGGAGCCCGCGTCGTGTCGGTGAGCTCCACGGCGCACCTGCGCTCGCCGGTCGTCTTCGACGACATCCACTTCCGGCAGCGCGCGTACGAGCCGTGGGCCGCCTATGGGCAGTCCAAGACGGCCAACGTACTGTTCGCGGTCGAGGCGACCAGGCGCTGGGCGAACGACGGAATCACCGTCAACGCGCTGATGCCCGGCACGATCCGGACCAACCTGCAGCGGCACATCACCGACGCGGATCTCGACCGGATGCGCGCCCAGAGCGGCGGGGCGACGACGGTCACGTGGAAGACGCCCGAGCAGGGTGCCGCCACGTCCGTGCTGGTCGCGACGTCGCCACTGCTCGAAGGCGTCGGCGGCCGGTACTTCGAGGACTGCAACGAGGCAGGGCTGCACCAGCCGGGTACCCGACGGGGTGTCGCGGCGTACGCGCTCGACCCCGAAGCGGCTGCGCGGCTGTGGCAGGTATCCGTCGAGACACTGGCCCCGTAACCGGGCCGGGATGTCAGTGGTCGCCGACGCTGCGGCGTTGCTGCTTTCGCTGGTACAGATGCTGGTCGGCGGCCTGTACCAGCGCGGCGAGGGTATTGCCGTCGTGCGGCGCGCAGGCCCAACCGATGCTGACGCCCGTGCGCTCCCGAACCGCCCGACCGATCCGGTCGGCGAGCGCCTCCGCGGTGGTCGTGTCGGCGTCGACGAGGACCACGACGAACTCGTCACCACCGGTACGCGCGATGGCGTCGGCCGAGCGCAACACGCCTCGCGTCGCCGCCACCACCCACTGCAGCAACTCGTCGCCGGCGACATGCCCGAGGTTGTCGTTGACGGCCTTGAAGCCGTCGAGATCCAGACAGAGCACGGACGGGCCGGTGGTGCCCTCGCACGGAAACAGTTGCTTGGCGAATGCGGTCAAGCCACGCCGGTTCAGCGCGCCGGTGAGCGGGTCCGACTCCGCGAGAGTTCGCAGCTGGGAACGTTGCCGTGCCAGGGCTCGTGCCTGGGTGACGCACACCCCGATCACACCCAGCATGCTACCGAGGAGGAGAAAGACGAAACCCGGCGGCGCCGGGTTTCCGGTAGCGGCGACGGCGAGATATGCGCCGATGATGGCCGTCTCAAGTCCTACCATCAGACCCAGGCGTGCCGTGGAGCTAGCGACGAACAACACCGGGAGCAGAAACCCCAGGGCAACCGGTGAGCCGGCGCCACCGTCCCAGTGTGCGCCCAGCGCCACCAGGACGATGGCGCTGACAAGCATCGCGAATGAGAAGCGGGACCCCATCGCTTTCGCGGGTCCCCGGATCGCTGCCCGGACGCCGACGATGCCAACCGCCATTCCAAAGGTGTAGCCGGCGAGCATGACGGGCCGGTTCGGCCCGGACCAAGTCATCAGACAGTAGGCGACCGCAAAACCGTGACCGAGTACGTTCAGCGCGGCGCCGGTCAGCATCTTTCGCCGACGCGCCTGCACCCGTTCATACACGGCGCCTATATCGGCCGCTCCGCGTGAAGATGGAGCAAATCAGCCGGCAAAGGTGCGGCGGGCCCCCGATCCGGACCCGGTGGCTCGAGCGGGGACTGTAGGTATGACAGTGACGGACAGGCGCCGCGACGCGAGATGTCGCGGCGCCTGCCCGTCACCTGGGACGTGTGTGGGGTTACGGGAAACTGACGAGATTCGCGACGCTGTTGCTGGAGTTGGACGGGCCACCGGAGTTGTTGATCACGTGAGTGATGGTTCCCGTGCCGCCGAGGGACACCGTCACCATGTCGTGGAACCTGACGCCACCGTTGTTGGGCACCTCGAACGCGCGTGCCGCGACGACACTGGGATTGGCGCTGAAGTAGCAGTAGCTTCCCAAGCCCCATGCTTCGTGGCTGGTGACTGAGTTGTCCACCTTGTAGGCGGCCCAGCCCTGCGTGCTGCCGTTCATCCAGGCGCCCTGGTTGGGCGGGTCGTAGGGCATCTCGTTCTGGTAGAAGTAGGTCCGCCCGCCGTTACCGTTCCACAATGTCTGGTATTGCTGGTAGTGCTCCACGAACAGGCCGTACATCGTCACGTTGTTGCCGTTGACGACCAGGCCGTTCTGCGCGGTGTTGGTGTTCCAGCCGACGCCGCTACCGTGGTCGGCCCGCCAGATCCACATGTGGTCGCCGATGACATTGTTGCTGTTGATTCGCAGGCTCACCGTGGCCTTGCCGACACCGGCGCCGCCGACGCGGAAGAACACATCGTTGAGCGAGGTGGGGTTCGCCGAGTGATTGGCCGACGAGCCGGCGGCACCGACCTCCATCAGCACCTGCGAGTTCGTCGTGCCGGCGTCGAACAGCAGGCCGGCGACCTTGACTCCGTCGACGTCCGCCACCGTCATCGCGGTGACGCCGTTGTCGGGTACGAGCGTGGCCAGGCCGAGGCCGAGGACGACGGTGTCGGCCCGGGTCACCCGGATCGTGTCGCCAAGGTGGTATACCCCCGGGGTGAACAGGAGGTTCTTGCCCTGCGCCAGAGCGGCATTGATGCTCGCTGCGGTGGCGCCCGGTTTCACGATGTAGAACTGGCTGATCGGCAGTGCGGAACCGGCCGGGGTCGCGTTCCAGCTCACGCCCGACGAGTTGGTCCGCAGCGCGGGTACGAACACGTTGTAGGCGCCGGCGTTGTCGACGTACAGGAACGGCTTCTCGCGGACGACCGGGGTCTGTCCCACCGTGGTGTAGGGCGGGTTCGGGAAGGTGTTGCCGGGGGCGTTGACGGCTCCGACGAAGGTCATGTTCCAGTTGGAGCCGGTCCAGCTGCCCCACTGCGTGTTGCGCGACAGCCACTGCTGCTGGCTGCCCGACCGTACCTGGCCGTCGATCTTGGTGTCGGCCAGGAGACCGCCACTCGACCAGCCCCCGTCGTCGAGTTGCAGGTTGCCGCGCAGGTGCATGCGCCGATAGGGCGCGGCCTGGGACACGGCCCACCGGTCGGTGCCGCCGGTGGGCGTGACCGACAAGTTCTCCGCCGACCGCCAGAAGTTCTGGGTCGCGTTGCCCTGGAACCAGTCCGCTTCGGCGTGGACGGCGCCGTTGATGGTCACGTCGTCCGGCGACAGGCCGAGGCCGGCGACCTGGGTGTAGAAGCCGACGTTGGCGTCGACGTTGTAGGTGCCGGGTTTGAACAGCAGCGCGTACCGGTTGGCGCCGAACTGGTTCGTCTCCTGCTGGCTGAACACCGAGCTCAACCGGCTCTGAATGCTGCTGCCGGACATGGACGGGTCGAAGACGAACACGTTCGGGCCCAGGTCGGGCGAGTTGCTGCCCGGGGGAGTGGTGGGGGGTGGGGTGGGGGTGCCGGTGGGGAGGGTCCATTACTGGTTGGGGCCGCCGGTGCAGTCCCAGATCTGGAGGGGGGTGCCGTCGGCGGAGCTGGGGCCGGCGGCGTCGAGGCATTTGTTGGAGCCGGTGTTGATGAGTTGGCCGCCGGTGGCGGTCCATTTC
>JAOPWA010000654.1 GCA_025965915.1 Dactylosporangium sp.
ATGGCCGTGTGGTCCGGGGTACACCAAGAGGCGGCGGCTGCCCTCGCCGCCGCCGAGCGCGACCGGGTGCCTATAGCGCCGTTGACGCAGACGTGGCCCGGGCTCACCGTCGACGACGCGTACGAGATCCAGCGGTTCAACGTTGCGCACCGCGTCGCGGCGGGCGAGCGGGTCGTCGGGCACAAGGTGGGCCTGACCTCCCAGGCGATGCAGGAGATGCTCGGCGTCGACGAGCCGGACTTCGGCCACCTGCTCGATGGAATGGTGGTCGAGGGGCAGACCCAGGCGGCCCGCTACATCGCGCCGCGGGCGGAGATCGAGATCGCGTTCGTGCTCGGGTCACCGCTGAAGGGGCCGGGAGTGACCGCAGACGACGTGCTCGCCGCCACCGACCAGGTTCGCGTGGCGATCGAGATCATCGACAGCCGCATCGCCGACTGGAAGATCGCGCTCGTGGACACGGTTGCCGACAACGCCAGCAGCGCCGGGGTGGTACTGGGGGAGCCGTCGATCGCGCCGACCGGGCTGAACCTGGCCGCGCTGGAGGGCCGTACCTATCTCAACGGCGAACTCGTCGAACGGGGCCCGGGCGCGGCGGTACTGGGCAATCCAGCCGTCGCGGTCGCCTGGCTGGCGAACACCCTGGGCGCGCGCGGCGTGACGCTGGAAGCCGGACACGTCGTGCTCCCCGGTGCCTGCGCCCGCGCGGTCGCGGTCCAGGCCGGCGACGTGGTCCGGGCGGATTTCGACGCTCTCGGGACGGTGGAGGTGATGTTCCGGTGAAGGCTCCGGTCGCGATCGTCGGGTCCGGCAACATCGGCACCGATCTCATGTACAAGCTGCTGCGCTCCGATGTCCTGGAGCCGCGCTGGATGATCGGGATCGATCCCGGCAGCGAGGGGCTGGCCCGCGCCCGCGAGGCCGGTCTGGAAGCCACCGCCGAGGGGGTGGACTGGCTGCTCGCCCAGGACCAGCTTCCGCTGGTCGTGTTCGAGGCGACGTCGGCGTACGTGCACGTACGCAACGCGCCCCGCTACCGCAAGGCGGGGATCCGGGCGGTGGACCTGACCCCGGCGGCGCGCGGCCCCTACGTCGTTCCGCCGGTGAACCTCGCCCAGCACGCGGACGCGCCGAATGTGAACATGGTGACATGCGGCGGTCAGGCGACGATCCCGATCGTGCACGCGGTGTCGCGGGTCGCGCCGGTCTCGTACGCCGAGATCGTCGCCTCGATCGCGTCGCTGTCGGCCGGCCCGGGCACCCGCAAGAACATCGACGAGTTCACCCGGACGACGTCCCGCGCCATCGAGGTGCTCGGCGGCGCGGAGCGGGGCAAGGCCGTGATCGTGCTCAACCCGGCGGACCCGCCCGTACTGATGCGCGACACGGTGTACTGCGCCGTGCCGGGCGACAGCGACCAGGCGGCCATCGCGAAGTCGATCGTGGACATGGTGGCCGAGGTGCAGACCTACGTGCCGGGCTACCGGCTGCTCGCCGATCCGCAGTTCGACGCCGATGGCGCCCAGATGAAGGTGTCGGTGCTGCTGGAGGTCGAGGGGGCGGGCGACTTCCTGCCGGCGTACGCGGGGAACTTGGACATCATGACCGCCGCCGCAGCCAAGGTCGGCGAGCTCATCGCTGGGGAGAAAGGCTGATGCGCACCTTCGACGACGCCCTGGACATTCGGATCACCGACTCGACGCTGCGCGACGGCAGCCACGCGGTGGCCCATCAGTTCACCGAGGCCCAGGTCCGCGACGTGGTCCGCGAGTTGGACACGGCCGGGATACCGGTGATCGAGGTGGCGCACGGCGACGGCCTCGGCGGGTCTTCGTACGTTTACGGGCGATCGGGCACCGACGAGCTGACCTTGATCAGGGTCGCGGTCGAGGAGGCCCGCCAGGCCAAGATCGCGGCGCTGATGCTGCCCGGCGTCGGGACCACCGACGACATCAGGGCCGTACACGATCTGGGCGTCTCGGTCATCCGCGTCGCGACGCACTGCAGCGAGGCCGACATCTCCGAGCAGCATTTCGGGCTCGCTCGTGACATGGGGCTGGAGACGGTCGGTTTCCTCATGCTCGCGCATCGGCTCAGCCCCGAGGAGTTGGCCAGGCAGGCCCGGATCATGGTGGACGCCGGGTGCCAGTGCGTCTACGTGACCGACTCCGCGGGTGCGCTGATCCTCGACGAGGTGACCGACCGAGTCGAGGCGCTGCTCGCCGAGATCGGTGGCGAAGCGCAGATCGGGTTCCACGGTCATCAGAACCTGTCGCTGGCCGTCGCGAACACCGCCTTCGCGTTCCGCGCCGGCGCCGTACAGGTCGACGGGTGTACCCGCGGCCTCGGCGCGGGTGCCGGGAACACGCCCACCGAGGCGCTGGTGGCGGTCTGCGACAAGTTGGGGCTCAAGACCGGAATCGATACGTTCGCGATGATGCGGGTAGCCGAGGAGGTCGTACGGCCGATCATGAGCCAGGAGTGCGTCGTCGACAGGCTGTCGCTGGCGATGGGGTACGGAGGGGTGTATTCGTCGTTTATGAAGCACGCCTCCCGGGCGGCGGAGCGATACGGAGTGGACCCCGCCGAGATCCTGTTGCGCTGCGGCGAGCGCAAGCTCGTCGGCGGCCAGGAGGACCAGATCACCCAGATCGCCCTGGAGTTGGCCGAGGAGCGTTGAGCGCCGGTGGCGCAGCGGTGAGTCCGGTCAGCCCATCGACTGAAGGGCACGGCTAATCCCGTGGCCGGCCGTGCGCAGCGCCGTCGACAGTCGGCCTACGTTGATGCGGCAGGTGGGCGCAGTGATCGACACCGCGCCCGCCAGCATCGACCGGCTAACGAAGACGGGTACGGCGACGCTGGTGTACCCCAGTCGGGTCTCCTCCGCCTCGGTCGCGAGGTGCTCCTGGCGGACCGTGTCTATCTGAGCCCGTAACCGGGGGACCGACGTGATCGTGTTGCGGGTGAGCGGCTTGAGGCCGTGCCTAACCACCTCGTCGAACAGGGCGTTGGGGGAGAACGCGAGGATCACCTTGCCGGTCGCTGTGCAGAACAGTGGCAGCCGGCCGGCCACCCGCGACTGCTTGGTCAGTCCCCGGTGGCCGATGATTTTTTCGATGTACAGCACGTCGAGGCCGTCGTGGATGGCGAAGTGGACCGTCTCCTGCGTGGCGAGCAGCAGGTCTTCCATGTACGGCAGGGCGGCTTCCCGCAGGATCCGCTGCCGCGGCACCCGTTGGCCGATCTCGAACAGGCGCAGACCGAGCCGGTAGGCGTTGCCGGCCCGCTCCAGCAGCCCCCAGAGGATCAGTTCCTGCGCCAGTCGGTGCACGGTCGCCTTGGCCACGCCGGTGCGGCGGACCAGTTCGGCCAGCGACAACTCGGCGTCCTCGGCGGTGAACGCCTCGATGATCAACCGTGCCTTGCCGAGGACGGAGTTCATGGCATTGGGGTCCATGGCAGGCGCAGCCGCGCCGGCATGGTTGAGCGCTACGGCCGTCATGTCAGAAACCTCGCGATCAGCCTCACGACCTCGTCCGGCCGTTGATCCATCAACGGAACCATGCCGCCTTCGATAACGGCTACCTGCGCATGGGGGATATGCAACGACAGTGGTTTGAGCTCAGGGAAGGCGTACGGGTCGGCCGAGGCGCCCACGCAGAGGACAGGACAGCGTATGAGACTGACGCGCTCCTCCATGTGGTAGCGCGCGCACGCCTCGTGCCCCTTCTCGATGTCGTCACCGACAATCAGGGCGTCCCGGACGAAACGGGTCAGCAGGTCGGGCCGATCCGGTGGGTAGAAGTTCTGCCGGCGCCGCCACAGCTCGGTCAGGTGGGCGCCGTCCGGGTCGACTTCGACATGGTCGATCGGTGGCCGGTGCCGGCGCTTCTCCCGCCCTTCGGCGTCGATGTACGGCGTTGAGGACAGCACCAACCGCGCCACTCGCTGCGGAGCCCGGGCCGCCACCTCTACCGCGACCACGCCACCGGTGTGGTGCCCCACGAGGTCGACCCGGGCCAGTTCCAGGGCGTCCAGGAACTCCACGACCGTCTCGGCGTACGCCTCGATGGTGTGCTCGGAAAGCGGCGCGGAGGACCCGAAGCCGATGGTGTCCATCGCGATGGCCCGGTGCGTGTAGCCGAGCAGGGGGAGCACCTCCCGGTACTCGTCCCACGAACGCGGGGTCTGGTGCAGCAGTACGACCGGCGCGCCTGAACCGCACTCCGCGTAGTGCACCTGCCCCCGCGAGGTGTCGGCGTAACCGCGCCGGATCGCGGTCACGACGTGGCCGCCTCGGCAATGAAGGCCAGGCTCAGCGGGTTGTACCGCTCATGCTGCTCGTGCTGCGGCCAGTGCCCGCACTCGGCGAACAGCTCCAGTCGCGA
>JAOPWA010000364.1 GCA_025965915.1 Dactylosporangium sp.
CGACGCCCTGGTGGTAGACCCGATCCGTGTACGACCAGCGCGCCGCCTGCCGGCCGTAGTCGAACACCGGCTCGCAGTCGAGCGTCACCTGCACCTCGCCGGTCACGCAGCGGACGGTGCGCAGCAGCACATGGTCGGCGTCGTAGTCGGTGGGCGCCCGGCGGTGGCTGTGGGACAGCTCGTGTTCGTGGTGCCACGGCCCGATGAGCAGCACGTCCCGCACGATGATCCAGCCAGTTTCGGTGCCCCAGCTCGTCTCCAGCACCATCGTGCCGGGCAGGTACCGACGGTCGGCCGGCACGAGCACATCGGCCGGGCCCAACCGGAACCCGCCGGCGTCCCGGTCGAGGATGGCGGCGAACACGCTCGGCGAGTCGATGCGCGGCAGGCAGAGCCACTCCACGTTGCCGCTCGGCGCGACGAGTGCCGTCGTCTCGCAGTCGGACAGGAAGCTGTAGTCCTCAATCGGCGGAAACGGTGACTGCAGGCCCGCTGCGCGGCGGGTGAACGGTCTCAGTTCGGGTAATTCTTCTACTGCAGCCTCGGACACGCGCTTCCCCCTGGCGACCGCACGGCCTCCCCGCCTGCTCACAGAGCACCTCACCATTTCTGCGGGCCCGAAACGTCCCGGCCTCCGGCGGCGCTACCCAAAGGTCGGTGACGCCCCTCGTACCCGCGTTAAGAACGCGTCAAGCCGGCCGGAACCGCCGTCAAGAACTCGTCAAGATCCTCATAGACCGGGCTGGTTTGACCTTGACTGGCCGCTGTGACGTGGATGAAACGACTGCTGGTGGGGCGACCGCTACGTAGCGACCGGATGGGCGAGACGTTGCTGCCGAAGAGGTTGGCGTTGCCGATCTTCGCCAGCGACCCCTTGTCCTCCGTGGCGTACGCGACGCAGGAGATCCTGCTCGTGCTGACGCTGGGTGGGCTTTCGTACCTGTACCTCACGCCCTGGGTGGGCCTCGCGGTCGTGACGCTGATGGCGGTCGTCGTGGTGTCCTACCGGCAGGTGGTGCACGCCTACCCGGGCGGCGGCGGGTCCTACGAGGTCGCGTCGCGCAACCTGGGGCCGTCGGCCGCCCTGGTCGTCGCAGCCGCGCTGATGGTCGACTACATCATGACCGTGGCGGTGTCGGTGGCCGCCGGCGTCGACAACATCATTTCCGCGGTACCGGGGCTGAACCCGTACCGCGTCGGCATCAACGTCCTGTTCGTACTGGTCCTGATGGCGATGAACCTGCGCGGCATGAAGGAGTCCGGGCGCACGTTCGCCGCACCGACCTACCTGTTCATCGCCGGGGTCGTCGTGATGATCGCCGTGGGCCTGACGGAGGCCGCCCTTGGCCACGCCCCGGTCGCGGAGTCCGCGCACTGGCAGGTGCACCCGTCGCAGGTCGGCCTGACCGGCCTCGCGATCGTGGTGTTGGGGCTGCGCGCCTTCGCGTCGGGCTGCACGGCGCTGACCGGGGTGGAGGCGATATCCAACGGGGTACCGGCGTTCAAGCCGCCCAAGAGCGAGAACGCGTCCCGCACCCTGGCGGCCATGGGTATCACCGCGATCGTGATGTTCGCCGGGATCACCGCCCTGGCGCTGATCGCGAAGGTACGGATCACCGACAACGCCTGCGACCTGATCGGATTCCCCGGCAACTGCCAGACCGACCCACAGCGAACGGTGATCGCCCAACTGGCGGCCGCCGTGTTCGGCGGCGACCACAGCCCGCTGTTCTTCTACGTCCAGGCCACCACCGCGCTGATCCTCGTGCTGGCAGCGAACACTGCCTACAACGGCTTCCCCATGCTGGCCTCGATCCTGGCGCAGCACCGTTACCTGCCCCGCCAACTGCACACCCGCGGCGACCGGTTGGCCTTCTCCAACGGCATCATCCTGCTGGCCGTCATCGCGGGCGGCCTGATCTACGCGTACGGCGGCTCGGTGACCCGTCTGATCCAGCTGTACATCCTGGGTGTGTTCACGTCCTTCACGCTGAGCCAGGCGGGGATGGTGCGGCACTGGAACCGGGTCCTCGCCGCCGAACGCGACCCGGCCACCCGGCGGCGCATCCACCGGTCCCGGCTGATCAACGCCGTCGGCGCCTGTCTGACCGCGCTCGTACTGGTCGTCGTGCTGGGCACCAAGTTCAGCCACGGCGCGTACCTGGTCGTCATCGCGGTCCCGCTGCTGTTCGGACTGATGCGCGCGATCCGACGCCACTACGACCGGATCGCCGCCGAACTAGAGCCGGAGCCGTACGGACAGATCATGCCGGCGCGCATCCACGCTGTCGTGCTCGTGTCCACCCTGCACCGGCCGACGCTGCGGGCGCTGGCGTACGCCCGGGCCACCCGGCCGGACACGCTCACCGCGCTGACCGTCGCCACCTCGACCGATGAGGTACGCGCGCTGCAGGCGCAGTGGACCGACCGCGAGATTCCGGTGCCGCTGACCGTGCTCGACTCGCCGTACCGGGAGATCACTGCCCCGGTACTGGAGTACGTGGCGAAGCTGCGCCGGTCCGGGCCCCGCGATCTGGTCGTCGTCTACATCCCGGAGTACGTGGTCGGCCACTGGTGGGAGCAGTTGCTACATAACCAGAGCGCGCTGCGGCTCAAGGCCCGACTGCTGTTCCAGCGCGGCGTCATGGTCACCAGCGTGCCGTGGCAACTCGAGTCCAGCCGGGCCGAGGAGAAGCAGACCCCACTGCCGGAAACCGTGAAGCGACCGCCGGAACCTGTGAAGCAGTAGAGGCGAAGCGGTAGAAACAACGGCATGGAGCAATCGCGGGCGCCCGCCGCCACGTCCGCCGCTACCGGTCGGCAACGCCGAAGGTGGTTGGGGGCGGCGGCGGCGATCGTCGGTCTGGGCGCCGCCACCGGCCTGCTGTTGCCCGTCCGCAACAGCCTGACGCTGGCAAGCGTCGCGCTGCTGTACCTGCTGCCCGTGATCGCCACGGCGGCGATCGGCGGCGTCTGGCCGGCGCTGGCCGCGGCGCTCGCCGCCGACCTGCTGGTGAACTTCTTCTTCGTGCCGCCCTACCACACGCTCGCCGTAGAGCACCGCGACAACCTCATCACCCTGATCGTGTACGTGATCGTGGCCGCCGCCGTGGCGGTGGCGGTGGACGCCGCGTCCCGCAACCAGGCGGCCGCGGCCCGGCGCACCGTGGAGGCCGCCCTCCTGGCCGGAGTGACCAGCGAACCCGTCGCCGGAGACTCCCTGACCCGACTGCTGGAGCAGGTACGGGTGAGCTACCACATGGACGCTGTCGCCCTCGCTGACGACGAGCGGGTGGTGGAGCGCGTCGGCCCATGGCGCGACGGGCCGCCATCGCTGTCCACGCCGGCCGGCAAGGGCCTGCGACTGCTGGCCTGGGGGCCGCCGGTCTTCGCCGAGGACCGCGGAGCGCTGAGCCGACTGGCCGTCGCGGCCGCGCGTACCGTCGAAAACCAGCGGCTGGCCGACGAGGCCGCCCGGACCCGCGAACTGGTCCAGATCGACCGGCTACGCGCGGCGCTGCTCGGCGCGGTCGGACACGACCTGCGTACCCCCCTCGCCGGCATCAAGGCGGCGATCTCCAGCCTGCGCCAGCCCGACCTGTCCTGGGACCCCGACGACGAAGCCGAACTGCTCGCCACCGTCGAGGAGTCCACCGACCGGCTCAGTGACCTGGTCGAGAACCTGCTGTCGCTGTCCCGCCTGCAGGCGGGGGCGCTGTCGGTCATGCTCCGGGCGGTGCCCCTCGACGCCGTCGTCGCTGCGGCGTTGCTGCACACCCCGACCGGTAACGCCACCGTCGACGTCGACGTCCCCGACGACCTGCCGCTGGCCTACGCCGATCCCGGACTGCTCGAACGCGTCATCGCCAACCTGGTGGACAACGCGGCGAAGGTCAGCCGGACGATCCTGGTGAGCGGCCGGAACTCCGGCGACCGGATCGAGCTGCGGATCATCGACCACGGACCGGGCGTGCCGGCCGTCGACCGGGAACGTATGTTCACCCCGTTCCAACGGCTGGATGATCACGCCGCCGACGGGCTGGGGCTCGGGTTGGCCATCGCGCGCGGCTTCACCGAGGCCATGGCCGGAACCATCGCCCCCACCGACACGCCGGGCGGTGGTCTCACGATCACGATCACGATCCCGCTCGCGCGATGACCGGAGCGACGATGAAACCATGACCCGCATCCTCATCATCGACGACGACCGGCAACTCCTGCGGGCGCTCCGGATCACGCTGAGCGCCCGCGGCTACGACGTGGTGGTCGCCGCCGACGGTGCGGGTGGCCTGGCAGCGGCCAGCCGAACGCCGCCCGACCTGGTCGTGGTCGACCTCGGCCTGCCCGACCTGGACGGCGTCACCGTCGTTGAAGGCCTGCGCGGCTGGAGCGGCGCGCCGATCATCGTGCTGTCGGCCCGCCATGCCGAGGCGTCCAAGGTCGACGCGCTCGACGCAGGCGCCGACGACTACGTCACCAAGCCGTTCGGCATGGACGAACTGCTCGCCCGGGTCCGGGCCGCGCTACGGCGCGCCACCCCGGCCGCCGAGGCGCCGGTCATCACCACCGACGCGTTCACCGTCGACCTGGCCAACAAACGGGTCACCACCGCGGCGGGCGACGTCCGACTCACCCCCACCGAGTGGCATCTGCTGGAGGTGCTGGCCCGCCATCCGGACCGCCTCGTGGGCCATCGGCAACTGCTGCAGGAGGTGTGGGGCCCCAAGTACGAGACCGAGACCAACTATCTGCGCGTATACATGGCGAATCTGCGGCGCAAGCTCGAACCCGACCCGGCGAAACCGCGTTACCTCCGCACCGAGCCGGGGATCGGGTACCGGTTCACCCCCTAGCCGACGTGGACCATGGGCCGGCGGTGGATGTCATGTTCGGCCTCGCGGAGCACCTCCCGGGTCAGCGGGGCGATCTCGCCCTCGCCGAACACCAGGTAGCGCAGCAGGTAGACCGCCGGGTTGCCCTCGGTCCAACTGAAGTAGACGTGCGGCTTCTTGCCGGTCATGTCGCGGATGCACAGCAGCAGCGCCGCGATCGCGTTGGCGACGGAGGGGCCTTCGAGCCGAAGGATCCGGTACCCGTGCCGCTCCTCCCCGTGTACGCGCAGGGGCGCTTCGAAGTCCGACGGGTCGGTGACCTTGACCTCCACGAACAGCACCGGAGCGTCGTCCGGGATGTGGTTGTCCCGACGCTGCTCGGACTCCTTCTCCCGGTACTCCCGTTCGTCGCGCTCCTGAGGCTCGTTGGCGATGATGTGGATCTCTCCGTATGCTGCGGCGTCCTCGATGAACTGCCGGGCCAGGTCGTCCATCTCGATGCCGGTGGCGCGCAGTTCGGTCGAGCGCACGATCCGCGACAGCACCGAGAAGATGACGATCCCGGCGATGAACAGCGAGGCGATCTTCACACCATCGGGGCGTTCGATGATGTTGGCGATCGTGGTGTAGATGAAGATGACGGTCACGACGGCGAACGCGACTGTCAGCCGGCGGTGGCCGTGCCGGCGGGCCGAGAGGGTGACCGCAACCGCCGCCGAGGTGATCAGCACCAGGACACCGGTGGCGTAGGCGCCGCCCTGGGCGTTGACGTCGGCGCGGAAGACGACCGTCACCACGAACGCGATGGCCGTGAGCACCAGTACCAGCGGTCGCATCGCGCGGGTCCAGGTCGGCGCCATGCCATAGCGGGGCAGGTACCGCGGTATGAGGTTGAGCAGCCCGGCCATGGCCGAAGCGCCGGCGAACCACAGGATCAGCACGGTGCTGATGTCGTAGGCGGTACCGAAGACGCTGCCCAGGTGCTGGTGCGCCAGGTAGGCCAGGGCCCGGCCGTAAGCCTCGCCGCCGGGCTTGAACGCCGGTTGCGGGATCAGCAGCGTCGTCACGATGCTGCTGGTGATCAGGAATGCGCTCATGATCAGCGCGGCCGTGGTCAGCAGCCGGTGCGCGCCCTTGATCCGGGACTGGATGTCGCCGGGGCGACGGGTGCGGATCAACGGCATGACCGCGACGCCGGTCTCGAAGCCGGACAGGCCCAGCGCCAGCCGTGGGAAGACCAGCAGCGCCACCGCCACCATGGCCAGCGGGCTGGGGTACTGGCGGACCAGCAGGTTCTGCCAGGCCGCCACCACGTGCGGGTGGCTGGCGATGTACTGCAGCGCGAAGACCACCACGATCAGGTTGAGCGTGAGGTAGACGCCGACCAGGACGACCGCGATGCTGATGGCCTCCTTGAAGCCCCTCTGGAACACCGCACCGAGTAGCGCGAGGAGCACCAGCGTCACGCCCATCTGGTGACCGCGCAGCCCGTGAGCGACGTACGGGTTCTCCAACACGTGCGCGGTCGCGTCCGCCGCCGACAGGGTCATCGTGATGACGAAGTCGGTGGCGGCGAAGCCCAGCAGCACCAGTACGAACAGCTTCCCGGTCCATCGCGGCAGGACCCGCTCCAGCATGGCGATCGAGCCCTGGCCGTGCGGGCTTTCGCGGGCCACCTGCCGGTATACCGGCAACGCGCCGAACAGCGTCAGCGCTACCAGCACGACCGTCGCGATGGGGGCCAGCGCGCCCGCGGCGAGGGCGGCGATGCCGGGCTGGTAGCCGAGGGTGGAGAAGTAGTCCAGGCCGGTCAGGCACATCACCTGCCACCACGGCCGCTGCTGCGACTTCCCGGGCCTGGCGTGCGGCCCCTCGACCGGAGAGCGGCCCTCGTTGAGGTCGTCGAGCAGCCAGCCACGCAGCCCGGCGCGGTGGTCGGCCGGTTCGGCCTCGACGACCACTTGATTCATGGCTGGATCCGCTCCTCGAGGGGCTACGGCTGGAATCGATACCCCAGGCCCGGTTCGGTAACCAGGTGCCGGGGGCGGGCCGGTTCGAGCTCGAGCTTGCGCCGCAGGTGGGCCAGGTACTGGCGCAGGTAATGGGTCTCGACCCCGTACCTCGGGCCCCATACCCGCTGCAGCAACTGCCGCTGGGTGACCAGCTTGCCTGGGTTGGCGACGAGGATCTCCAGCAGTTGCCACTCGGTACGGGTCAGGTGCGGGACGCTGTCGGAATCGTCGGCCGTCGTGACCGTGTGGTTGGCCACGTCGACGAGGCACCGGCCGATCTGCGCCACCGGCACGGACTCGGGGCTGGTCAGCGGGCGGGTCACCGCCCGGATCCGGGCCAGTAGCTCGTCGAGGCTGAACGGCTTGGTCACGTAGTCGTCGGCGCCGGCGTCGAGCGCGTCGACCTTGTCGGCGTTGCCCATGCGCCCGGACAGCACGATGATCGGCACCGGCGTCCACACCCGGAGCTTGCGGATCACCTCGACACCGTCCATGTCGGGCAGGACCAGGTCGAGCAGCACCAGGTCCGGCGGGCTCGCGGCGGCGGCATGCAGCGCCTCGCCGCCGTCACCGGCGGTGTCGACCTCGTAGTCGCGGGCGACCAGGTTGATCCGCAGCGTGCGCAGGATCTGCGGTTCGTCATCGACGACGAGGACCCGGCTCATAGTGTTCTCCGCTCCCTTGGCTCGTCAGTCATGGGCGGTCTCCCAGTTCGTGCCGCGACCAGGCGTCGAGCCGGTCCAGGATGGCCGGGTCGGCGCGCTGAATGTCGATGTCCGGCGGTGGCCGGCGCCCGTCGACGAGGTCGGCCACGGGCAGGCGCAGCGTCATCGTCAGCCCTCCACCGGGAGTGGTGTCCGGGGCGAGGTCACCGCCCATCGCCTCCGCCAGTCCACGCGACAGCGCGAGCCCGAGACCGACCCCGGTCTTGTTATCGCGATCACCCAGCCGTTGGAAGGGCAGGAAGACCCTTTCGCGATCGGCGATCGGGATACCCGGGCCATGGTCGATCACACGTACCTCGACCTGGCCGCCGTGCTCGCTGACCATGGCGATCGGCGGTTGGTCCGCGGGACTGAACCGGAGCGCGTTGGCTATCAGGTTCACCAGGATCCGTTCCAGCAGGGCTGCGTCCGCGTACACCTCGGGTACCTCGTCAGGGACCTGGATGCGGACCTTCCGCCCCGCCTCACCCAGGTCGTCGACCGCACGCGGTACGGCCTCGGCGGCGCTGATCAGCTGCGGATGCATGCCGAGTGCGCCAGCCTGCAGCCCACTCATGTCCAGCAGGTTGTCCACCAACCGCCCCAGCCGTTCCAGGGACTCCTCGGCGGCGGCGAGCAGTTCGGTCCGTTCCTCCTCACCGAACGCCACGTCGTGGCTGCGCAGGCTGGTGACGGCCGCCTTCGCCGATGACAGTGGGGTGCGCAGATCGTGGCTGACCGCGCTGAGCAGAGTGCTACGCATCCGGTCCACCTCCGACAGTTGGCCGACCGCGGCGACCTGCTCGGCCAGCCGCTCCTGCCGTAGTGCGAGCGCGGCCTGCGCGGCGAACGCCTCCACGATGCGGCGGTCCCCGGCGTCGAGGGCGTGACCGCGCAGGACCAGCGAAAGGTCGACCTCGACCGGCACGTCGACGTCGCCGTCGCCGGGCGCGGTGCAGGCTTGCCCACCGACGGCGGCGACGACCCGCCAGGCGGCGGGGTCGTGGCGTTGCTCCGGGATCGCCGGGGCGTCCGGCTTCAGTTCCAGCAGCGTGACACAGTCCAGCGAAAGGATGGCGCGGACCTGGTTGAGCAGCGCCTTCAGTGGCCGCTCGCCGCGCAGGACGCTACCCGCGACCGTGGAGAGGGTCTCGGCTTCGGCACGGGCGTGGGCCGCCTCGCGGGTACGGCGCGCCGCCAGGTCGATGACGGTGCTGACCGCGACGGCGACCGCCAAGAAGGCCAGCAGCGCGAGCAGGTTCTCCGACCCGGCGACGGTGAGCCCGCGGGTCGGCACGATGAAGTACCAGTCGAGCAGGAGGAACCCCGCGACGGCCGCGATCAGCGCCGGGTAGAGACCCCCTACGAGCGCGACGGCAAGCACGGCGAGCAGGACGACCAGGATGTCGCTGGCCAGCGACAGGCTGCCGCGCACCCCGGTGAGCAGCAGGGCCAGCAGCGGCATCCCTGCCAGGGCCATGGCGAAGCCGGCGAGCCGGCGGCCCCTGGTCAGTCCGGCGGTGAACCGCACCGACCGGCGGCCGCGTTTGGCCTCCTCGTGCGGGACCAGGTGCACGT
Source organism: Dactylosporangium sp. (assembly GCA_025965915.1). Taxonomy (GTDB): domain Bacteria; phylum Actinomycetota; class Actinomycetes; order Mycobacteriales; family Micromonosporaceae; genus Planosporangium. The sequence goes on from JAOPWA010000364.1 coordinate 9,127, forward strand.
CGATGTGGCCGGACTCGGCGGTCGTGGTCGCGCCGACGCCCGGGGAGAAGATCTGCGCGAGCCGGCTTCGGCGGCTGGCACCGAGGACGAGTTGGGTGGCGTTGACGCCGCCCGCGAACTCCAGCAACGCGGTGGGGGTGTCCGCGCCGGCGACCTGGTGGTAGGTGCCGCCCAGACTCTCGACCAGCACCCGCTGGCGGTTCAGGTGCGCCGGGGGGACACCGGCCAGGCCGTCGCTGCGGGCGACGTGCACGGCCATCAGGTCGGCCCCTTTGGTGCGCGCGGCGATGCGGGCGGCCCGGCGGATCAGGGTGTCGCCTTCGGGGCCGCCGGTGAGTGCCACGACCACCCGTTCCCGCGTCTCCCAGGTCGCGTCGATGTGGTGGTCGGTGCGGTAGCGGTCGAGCTGGTCGTCGACCTTGTCCACCACCCACAGCAGCGCCAGTTCACGCAGGGCGGTCAGGTTGCCCAGCCGGAAGTAGTTGCCCAACGCCGCGTCGATCTTCTCCTGCTTGTAGACGTTGCCGTGCGCCATCCGCCTCCGCAGCGCCTCCGGGGTCATGTCGACCAACTCGATCTGCTCGGCACGGCGCACGACCTCGTCAGGTACGGTCTCGCGCTGCGGCACGCCGGTGATCTGGGCGACGACGTCGTTGAGCGACTCCAGATGCTGGATGTTCAGCGTGGTGACCACCGTGATGCCCGCCTCGAGTAGCTGCTCGACGTCCTGCCATCGCTTGACGGTGCCGCTACCGGGCACATTGGTGTGGGCCAGTTCGTCGACCAGCGCCACCTCCGGTCGACGCGCGAGGACGGCGTCGACGTCCATCTCGGTGAAGGTGGCGCCGCGATAGCTCACCTTCTTGCGCGGTACGACCTCGAGGTCGTCGATGAGGTCTTCGATGATGCGCCGGCCGTGGGACTCTACGAACCCGACGACCAGGTCGGTGCCCCGGCCGTGGCGGCGCCTGCCCTCTTCCAACATCTTGTAGGTCTTGCCCACACCGGGCGCCGCCCCGAGGTAGACACGAAGTTGTCCGCGGGCCATGTCGCCCTCCCCTAACCGCGGTACGGGTACGTCCGGTCGAGGTCCAGGTTGAGGTCGAGGACGTTGACGACCGGCTCCCCCAGGAAGCCGAGGGCCCGCCCGGCGGTGTGCCTGTCTACCAGTTTCATCACCGCGTCCACGGTTGTGCCACGTACCTTTGCCACCCGCCCAGCCTGCAGCCTTGCGTACGCGGGGCTGATGTCGGGGTCGAGGCCGCTGCCGCTGGCGGTGACGGCGTCGGCTGGTACGACCGGGTGCGCGGGAGCGTCCCCGCGGACAGGTGTGACGAGGCCGCGCGAGTAGTCCCCTCCGGTCTTGGCGCACTCGACGCTCGCGCCCTCGTAGGTCGCGACGAACGGCACCGCCGGGCAGCCCTGGTTGAGGCTCACCGCCCGGGTGACCGGGCCGGCGATGCCGTCGCGTCGGAACACCGCGAGCACCGCGCCGACCCCGTTCGCGGTGCAGTACGGCCGCCGACCGTCCACGCCGTTGAGGTCGCCTGCGGCCTTGCTGGCGGAGCAGACCCGGGTGAGCAGGCTGGGCTTGTCCGGGCCACGGTCGACGACATTGTCGGGCCCCAGGTTGGACGCGCCGCTGGCGGTCGGGTCGTAACCGTGGCCGGCCGCGGACGGGCGCGACTGGAAGTACTGCACGAGCGGCTGGCCATTGCCGCCCGTGAAGGACTGGCCGACCAGCCGGCTGCCGACTCCTCTGCCGTCGGAGGTCTTGGCCAGTGAGCCGTCGGCCTTGTCCTTCAGCCCGGGTAGCTGGGCCACGGCGACCATGACGAGGGGGTACCCGATGCCGAGCAGCACGGTGAGGACGAGCAAGACGCGCAGCGCGGCCAGGTACTGAGAAAGCCACGAAGGAGGTCGCATCACCAAGCCCCTATGAGATCCCCGGGATGAACCGGATGAGAAGGTCGATGATCTTGATGCCGACGAACGGGACGATGACGCCGCCGAGGCCGTAGACGAGCAGGTTGCGGCGCAGCATCGCGGCCGCGCTCGACGGGGTGTAGCGCACGCCGCGCAGCGCGAGGGGAATCAGCGCGACGATGACGAGCGCGTTGAAGATGACCGCGGACAGGATCGCCGAGGTCGGGCTGTGCAGCCGCATGATGTTGAGCTTGTCCAGGCCTGGGTAGACGGCGGCGAACATGGCCGGGATGA
>JAOPWA010000399.1 GCA_025965915.1 Dactylosporangium sp.
CAACTTCCCTGCCGCCGTCTGGTCATGGAACACCGCGGTCGCCCTGGTCTGCGGTGACCCGGTCATCTGGAAGCCGTCGGAGATGGCTCCGCTCACCGCCGCCGCGAGCGCGGCCCTCCTGAGTCAGGCGATCAAGGAGGTGGCGGCACCCACCTACCTGAGCCAGGTTCTCATCGGAGGCGCGGATGTGGGGCAGGCACTTGTCGACCACTCGGGCGTAGCCCTCCTCAGCGCCACCGGTTCGACCCGCATGGGTCGCGCGGTCGGCCCGCGGGTCGCCGACCGTTTCGGGCGTTCCCTGCTCGAACTCGGAGGCAACAACGCCGCCATCGTCGCGCCGTCAGCCGACCTCGATCTGACCACCCGTGGCATCGTCTTCTCGGCAGCGGGCACGGCCGGTCAGAGGTGCACGACGATGCGCCGGGTCATCGCACACACCTCCGTCATCGACGACCTCGTCGGAAGGGTCTCCGAGGCCTACAACCGGCTACCCATCGGCAACCCGCTGGAGGCTGGCACGCTGGTCGGTCCGCTCATCCACGACAGGGCGTACAAGACCATGCAGAATGCACTGGCCGCCGCCGCGGACGAAGGGGGCACGGTGATCGTGGGAGGCGGACGTCGCTTCGCCGACCAGGCCCCCCACGCGTACTACGCCGAGCCGGCCATCGTGCGCATCAACAAGCAGGCCGACATCGTCCGCCAGGAGACCTTCGCGCCGATCCTGTACGTGATGCCGTACGAGAGCCTGGACGAGGCGATCGCGCTCAACAACGAGGTGCCGCAGGGCCTGTCATCCAGCATCTTCACCAATGACCAGCGGGAGGCGGAGCGGTTCATCTCCGCCGAGGGATCCGACTGCGGGATCGTCAACGTCAACATCGGCACGTCGGGCGCCGAGATCGGTGGCGCGTTCGGCGGCGAAAAAGAGACCGGCGGCGGCCGGGAATCCGGATCGGACGCCTGGCGGAGTTACATGCGCCGAGCGACCAACACCATCAACTTCTCGGGCGAGCTTCCGTTGGCCCAGGGAGTCGACTTCACGGTCTGATCCCGAAGGCACTACTGCGACAACCATAGGGTGCGGTTCTTCTGACAATGTCATGATGAACCCCACCTCTCGTAACGAACGAACCGGAACGCCCCCGCGACCACCGGCCCAGTTCCCGCCGTTGAATCGGTGCCACCCATTACCGGTGAGCGCCGTCAGCGCACGCGACACGCGGGGAGCAAATGGGGAGCACGCGACCGCTGCGAACTGCGCTAAACGGCACTGAACAGCGTCCAGCTGCGGCGAACGGACGGCGCTGACCTGTGTACCTTGGTGTTTGCGCTGGTCAAGGCGGCGCAGCGTCCACGTTCACACATCAGTCGTCAACTGCACTGAACCTACTTCAACGGCGCTCTATCTTGCCTGATGACAGAGTCGCGCGCCCTCCGCTGGTAATGGCCTGACCAGCGGGGTTAACGTTTCATTGGGAGCAGACGGGGAGCAGAACGCGATCACCGCGCTGTTGACCATCGATTCGAAAGTGGACGGTTGGCAGGTTAATCGACCAAGGCGTTGACCAGGCGCAATCTGCTGGCGTGACCTCTTATGCCGCACCGAAGTGGTCACCTCACATCACTGTCCTACAAGGACGCAGACAAGTGCTCATACGCGTCCCCCCGACCGACAGCCTAGGTTGATTCAGACCACCTTCGGGCAGACACTCGGCCCCGCACAGCATGTCAGAGCGCAATGGGCGAGCCGAGCATCAACCTCGGTGGCCGGCCGGACTATGGGTCGGTGCCGACAGCTACCGAACCTCATCTCCATTCTGCCGGCCAGCCGACGTCGGGCATGCGCAGAGCCACAGGTCAACCCGCCGTAACCCAATTCTCGAGCCCCACACGATCGGCTGAAGCAACTGATGTGATCCACCGCGGTACGGAGACGGCGACACCCGTTTCGCCGTCTCCGTACCCTGGTTGCGACCCGCACGAACCTGGAGGTTCGATGACTGCTCGACGCTGGTGGCCGCAGGCCACGGTTACCGTGCCGGCCGTAGCCGCCGCGATAACCGGCGCGTTCGCGTGGTTGCTCTGGGCCGGGCTGGAGGCGTTCGCGTCCGGCTGTGACAGTGAGTTCTGCCGCAGCACGCTCACCGCCCCCGGTTGGTGGTTGGGGCCAGTGCTCCTCGGGCTCGTAGGGTGGGCCATGGTCGCGGTGGCCCGCCTGATCACCGGCAGCGGCGTCGGACGCGGCCGATCCGCGGTCATCGCCGCCGGCACCACCGCCGGTTACCTCGGGATACGACTGCTTGACGCGTTCACCTACGGCACCCCACGACCACCACTCGCCGTGTTCATACTCTTCGGTGCGGGTGGGTACATGCTCGGCGCGACGATCGCCGACGGCGGACGACGACTGCGGATCGGCGCGGCCGCTCTCGCCGGCATCCTCGTCGTCACAACCGTCACCGCAGAGCTGACCAGCCCGGGCCGGGACCGGCTGCACGAGTTCACCACACTGCGCTCCATCCTGCTGATGCCCGACCAATCGCGGTACCGGATCGTCTCCACCGACGCGTACCCGCGGTACCACGCGGTGCTGCTGAAACTGGCGCCGGCCAATGGCGGGCCGATGCTCGAGCTGTTCGAGCTGCCGGCACCGGCAACATGGAACCCGCCCGCCGCGTGCGGCCCTTCAGCGGTGTCACTGGCTGCCGTCGTGTGGCTCGTAAACAGCGTCACCGTGCATGACGAGCCCTGTACGACCTACCCGGGCGGCGGATGGCAGCGCGTCTACCCGGACGACGCGGCGGAACTGCTCGACGTGCGCGGTTCGACGCTCGCCGTCGTGAAGCCGATCGAACCTACGGCCAAGGCGCCGCCAAGCGCGCTACGTGAGGTCCTCACTAGCCTGAGCCCCACGACCCCCGCACACCTGGCTGACCTGCCCTCCGGCTGACCCGTGCGCGTAACCCTACGAGTGCCGAAAATTTCGTCCGCAAAGCTCAGGCGGCATGTTCGTCCTCGCGGAGGATGCCTGCGGGGTTCCAAATGCCCGTCGCTGTGGTTGAGATGGGAAGATGCTGCGCTCAACCATGCCGTCAGGCATCTTGTTGGTGGTGTGCCCATGCGGTGGTTTCCAGGGTGGCGATCTCGGTGTTGAGGACGGTCAGGATCGCCACCTGGGCACGGACCGTGGCCGCGTAGGCGCCGGCCACCGCCGGCGTGTGGGTGCCGAAAACCCCATCCATGGGCTGTGACCTGCCGGTTCTCGGATATGGCCGAAGCCCGTGGGACGGGGTAAGCCAGGATGACGCATCGTGCTGCTGCGACTGCTCTACCTGGCGCTCACGGGCGTGTTCAGCCTCATACGGCTCATATCGATGACCGATTCGGATAAGAACGTCGAGATTCTGACACTGCGCCACCAGCTCGCCATCCTGCAGCGCCAGATCGACAAGCCCCGCCTCACCCCACCTGACCGGGCATTCCTCGCCGCCCTCCTGCACCGCCCACCGAGGCCGACGCTGCGCCAGTTACACCTGATCGTCTCCCCCGACACCGTCCTACGCTGGCACCGCGACCTACTACGCCGCCA
>JAOPWA010000413.1 GCA_025965915.1 Dactylosporangium sp.
GTCCACGGCGGCGGCGAGCCTGGAGTCGATCGTGCTCGACGAGGGGTTCGGGACGCTGGACGCCACGACCCTGGACACCGTGACCGCCACGCTGGAGAACCTGGCCGCCCGCGGCGACCGGGTGGTCGGCGTCGTCACCCACGTCACCGCGCTCGCCGAACGGATCCCGGTGCGCTTCGAGGTCCGCAAGGACGCCCGTACGGCTTACGTCGAAAGGGTCGGATTGTGAGGCTCGACGTCGACGGGTGGGACCCGGGGTACGGCGCGTCCTTCGACGGCGGCGACGGCCCGGCGTCCGCCAGCTCAGCCCAGCTCGTCGACGACGTCGAGGTAGCCGCGTCCGACTGGCGACCGATCGAGGCACGCGAAGATGTGCGGCCGCCTTCGACCGTCCTGCTCGTGGACGGCGTACGCCGCCTCGACGCCGGGGTCTGGGTGACCGGCGACGACGGGGTGCCCCACCGGGGGTTGGCGGCCTCGTACGCCGCGGGGGTCGTCCGCTGCGACCTTGACCGAGGCGTCGCTGACGTGGCCGGCGCCCAGGTGCGGCGTGGGCTGTTCACCTCCAACCCGTCCGCGGTCGATGTGCTGGCCGGCACCGTCCGGTACACCGCGCACCAGATGGGCCGCGACGACCAGGCCACGCTCACCGGCGGTGTGCAGGCCCAGCTCGCCGCGCTGGAGGCCGCCGTCTCCGGCGAGACCCGCAGCGACGACGACCTGCTGGTGGTCGACGGTCCGCTGCGCGGCCGCCAGCATCTGCCGCGTGCGCTGGGCTACATCAAGACCCACCGGGTGGAGTACCTGCCGACCGCGCTGACCGCCGTCGTCACGGCGCTGAAAGCCACCGAGCGCACCCCCGTCTTCCAGGTCGGCACCACGTGGCAGCGCTACGCCTGGTACCTGCGGCTGCCCACCCCGTCGCGCGCACCCTGGGCCGGTATCGTCCGCATCGAGTGCTCCGCCGAACTGCTCGACGTGGACGCGGTGGCCCTGGCGGACCTGTCCGCCGTGACGCTGCCCCGGTTCGCCTCGACCTCGTACAAAGATCCGCGGGCGCCGCAGAACCTCGTACCCATCGCCGGTCTCGAACGACGGCTGCGCGGGATGCTGGGCGATGCCCGGCTGCTCTACCGCACGCTGACCGTGGCAGCCCGTACGCTCGTCGGGACGCCATGACCACGGTGCTCCGATGACGGCTGTAATCCCGGCCCGCCGGTTGGACCTTCCCGAGCACTACGACCTGGCCGGTACCGTCTCCGGGCTCGCGGTGATCCATAACGTTCCGACCGTACGCGCTTCAAGCCGCTAAGCATGGTGGGCGACGCGTTCGCCGGACGGGCCGGGGACGCTGCAATTGACCCGCGACGGCGGGACGCTCGTCGCGCGAGGCGACGGCCCCGGGGCGGCCTGGCTGCTCGATCGCGCCGACGCGATCGCCGGCCTGCGCGACGACCTGGCCGGGTTCGCCGCCGCCGCCGCCCGCCACGAGTTCGTCCGCCGGCTCGCCCGGGCGCATCAGGGCTGGCGCATGCCCGCCAGCGGCCTGGTCTTCCACCACCTCGTGCCCGCGATCCTGGGGCAGAAGGTCACCTACAAGGAGGCCTACCGGTCGTACCGGGCCCTGCTGCGCCACTTCGGCGAGCCGGCGCCCGGGGCGCCGGACATGTGCCTCCCACCCGAGCCGGCGGCGATAGCGGCCACGCCGTACTACACCTTCCATCCCTTCGGGGTCGAACAGCGCCGGGCCGACACCCTGCGCCGGGCCGCCGAGCGGGCCACCGCGCTGGAACGGGCCACCGACGCCGCCGACGCCACTCGCCGCTTGGTATCGCTTTCCGGCATCGGCCGGTGGACGGCGGCCGAGGTCGTACGCGCCTCGCACGGCGACCCGGACGCCGTCAGCGTCGGCGACTACCACCTGCCCAACACCGTCGCCTGGGCGCTCGCCGGCGAGCCCCGTGCCGACGACCGGCGGATGCTGGAACTGCTGGAGCCGTTCCGGGGACACCGCGGGCGGGTGTGCCAGCTGATCATGGCGGTCGGCACCGTCGCGCCGAAGTACGGGCCGCGTTTCCCGATCCGCTCGTTCGCCCATTTCTGATCCGGGTGCGTACAGTTCACGGGCTATCCGACACGAGTTACGAAACGGTATTTGGGCATGACAGTGCGTGAGAGTGATCAGGCTGAGCGGGTCACAGCGTCGGGCGGCGTCGACCCGGAGCGTCTGGGTATCTGCCTGAGCGTCCTCGCCGAACTGGACGATCTACCGGTCGACCACCCCGACGTCGAGCGGGTCCGACGCGCGACCGCGCGCCTGTACAAGGGCGTCAAGCAGCGCAAGCGCCAGGAGCGGCGGGCTGCGGTCACCGCCCACGACGTGGCGGTGACCGAGGCGACCGCTACCGGCGCTCCGGGCCGCATCGACGACGAGACCGAGGGCATCCCCCTCGCCGTCACCACGACCGCCGAGACGGTCGGCACCCTGCGCCGTGCCCGCTCCTGCTACACCTGCAAGGATCGCTACCACGAGGTCGACGCGTTCTACCACCAGCTGTGCCCGCCCTGCGCCGCGCTCAACCGCAGCCGCCGGGACGCGCGTACCGACCTGACCGGCCGCCGCGCCGTGCTCACCGGCGGACGGGCCAAGATCGGCATGTACATCGCGCTGCGGCTGCTCCGCGACGGCGCCCACACGACCATCACCACGCGGTTCCCGAACGACGCGGTCCGGCGGTTCACCGCCATGCCGGACAGCTCGCAGTGGCTGCACCGACTCAAGATCGTCGGAATCGACCTGCGTGACCCCGCCCAGGTGGTCGCGCTCGCCGACTCGGTGAGCGCGGACGGCCCGTTGGACATCCTGATCAACAACGCCGCGCAGACGGTCCGGCGCAGCCCCGGCGCGTACGGTCACCTGGTCGCCGCGGAATCGGCGCCACTACCGGCCGGCCCGCTCCCCGAACTGGTCACCTTCAGCCACGGCGGTGGCGACGGTGCCGGCCCGGCGGCATTGACCGGCCCGGAGGCATTGACCGGCCCCGCGATTGCTCCGCACGCATTGACCGCCCTTGCCTTGACCAGCAGGTCCGCCTCACCGGACCGGATCGCCGCGGCCACCGCGATCGACGCGGGCGGTCTCGTGCCTGACCTGGCGCCGGACAACAGCTGGAGCCAGCGGGTGCACGAGGTCGACCCGCTCGAACTGCTCGAAGTGCAACTGTGCAACGTGACCGCACCGTTCGTACTGGTCAGCCGGCTGCGCCCGGCGCTGGCCGCCTCCCCGGCCCGGCGCAAGTACGTCGTGAACGTGTCGGCGATGGAGGGCCAGTTCAGTCGCGGGTACAAGGGTGCCGGTCACCCGCACACCAACATGGCCAAGGCCGCACTGAACATGCTGACGCGCACCAGCGCGAAGGACATGCTGGCCGACGGCATCCTGATGACCAGCGTGGATACCGGTTGGATCACCGATGAGCGCCCGCATCCGACGAAGATGCGGCTGGCCGACGAAGGCTTCCACGCGCCGCTCGACCTGGTCGACGGCGCCGCCCGGGTCTACGACCCGATTGTCCGCGGTGAGCTGGGCGAAGACCTCTACGACTGTTTCCTGAAGGATTACGCCCGCTCATCCTGGTGACGAACCTCTATGCTTACCCGGCAGTAACATGGCACGCTGCTGGCGGGTGATGTGATGACGACAACCGCGCCGCAGGCGCCGCCGACGGCAATTCCGGGCCCACCCGGGCACGCGCTGCTGGGCATGGCGCCAGCGTTACGCCGCGACCTGCTCGGCACGATGCTCGACGGGTTCCATCGCTACGGAGACCTGGTCACGTACCGGATCGGGCCGCGGTGGGATCGGCTCGGCCCTCCCACGGTAGCGGCGCACCATCCCGACGCCGTGCGCCAGGTCCTGACCAACCCGCAGACCTTCAGTCGGCGCACCGCCGGGTTCGAGGTACTCACCGAGATGCTCGGCGAAGGCCTGCTCACCAGCAACGGCGACATGTGGCTGCGCCAGCGCCGGACCCTGCAACCGCTGTTCACGCCGCGCCGGGTGGCCGGGTACACCGACCTCATGGCCGCCGAGGCGGAGCGCTCGGCCTCCGCCTGTGCGACCAGCCCCGGCTCGATCGTCGACCTGCACGAGCTGATGCAGGTGTACACGCTGCGCGTCGTCGGACGGGCGCTCTTCGGCGACGAGGTCGACGACGTCGTACCCGATCTTCAGCGCCTCGTACCGCTGGGCAGTGACCTGAGCCTGGCGCGCAGCCTGCAGATGCCCCGGCTACAACTGCACTACCCCCTGCCCCGTAACCGTCGCTTCAGGCGGGTCAGCGCGGAACTGTACGGGGTCGTCGATCGGATCCTCGCCCGGCGTGCCAGGCATCTCGCCGATGACAACGGCGCCGACAGCGACGACATGCTGAGCCGACTGCACGCGGCCCGCGACCCCGAGACCGGGCAACCGCTGTCCCCGCAGGAGATCCGCGACCAGGTACTGGTCTTCCTACTCGCCGGGCACGAGACGACCGCGGGCGCCCTGACGTTCACCCTCCACCTGCTCGGCCGGCATCCGGACATTCAGGACCGCGTCGCCACCGCGGCCGTCGACTCCGGCCAGCCGGATCTCGTCCGGGCAGCC
>JAOPWA010000465.1 GCA_025965915.1 Dactylosporangium sp.
CGCTTCATCGGTCAGGTCAGGTACTCGGTCAATGCCGTAGAGAACCTCGTTGCTCAATCCTCGCAGCGTGTTCAGGTCCATAGTCACCTCTCGTTGCCACCCCAGCCGTACTGCTTAAAGAAGGGACCGGGCTGCAGACCCTGGTAGCGAAGGCTCTGCAGCGAGTCGACGGTTGTGTACAGAGCGTCGACCGCCAAGGCGAAGACGGGGCTCAGCAGCGCCGGCAGGAACTGGCACAGCTGGCCGTAGGCCTGTGTGTCCATGGTGACCTCGTGCACCGCCGAACGGGCCAATTGCACCGCGTCGGACACCCGGTCGACGGTGCCTGCGTGCTGTTGTACGAGCGCGATCGGGAACTGGACGAGTTCACCCTCAGCGCCCATAGCGGACTCCGGTCTCGGCTTCGTCGTCTCCCTGTTGCGTGAAGAGCCGCCTACCGTCGCGACTCGGTTACGCTGTGAATTCGGACACCTTGACGTCCCGATATCCGGAAAGTGCTTCCAGAATGTAAGCGTGTGTGGCAGCGTGCAGAGCGTGACCGCACTTCCCACCGTACTGATTATTGGCCCCTAGCGCGCCCAGCACCTTGACGCTGAGCGCGCAGACCTCTCGCATCCGCGAGGGGTCTTTTTCGTTGTGGAGAAAGGCTCTAGATCAATGCAGGTTTACGACACCACGCTGCGCGACGGGGCCCAGCGCGAAGGCATCACGTACTCGGTGGTCGACAAGCTCGCGGTGGCGCGGTTACTCGACGACTTCGGCGTCGGTTTCATCGAAGGTGGCTGGCCGGGAGCGTTACCCAAGGACACCGAGTTCTTCCGACGAGCGCGCACCGAACTCAACCTCAAGCACGCGCTCTTCGTGGCTTTCGGGGCCACCCGCAAGGCAGACACCGCCGTCGACAAGGATCCACAGGTCCGGGCACTCCTGGACGCGGAAACGCCGGTCGTGACGCTGGTCGCCAAGTCGGACGTACGCCACGTCGAGCGCGCGTTGCGCACCAGTCTGGAAGAAAACCTCGCGATGGTACGGGACACCGTCGCCCTCTTCGTTGCCGAAGGCCGGCGGGTGTTCCTCGACTGCGAACACTTCTTCGACGGGTACTTCGCCGATCCGCGCTACGCCACCGAGGTCGCCGCCACCGCACTGGCGGCCGGTGCGGAGGCGGCGGTCATGTGCGACACCAACGGCGGGATGCTGCCCTCGCGCGTGACCCGCGTGGTTGGTGAGGTGCGCGAGCGGCTCGCGTCGCGACTGGGCATCACTGCCGAGCAGGCGATCGCCAAGCTCGGCATCCACTGCCAGAACGACACGTCGTGCGCGGTTGCCAACACCATCGCCGCCGTGGAGGCGGGAGTGCCGCACTTCCAGTGCACCGCCAACGGGTACGGCGAGCGCCCCGGCAACGCCGACCTCTTCGCGGTCGTCAGCAACCTGCAACTCAAGCTCGGGCTGCCCGTCCTACCGGACGGTTGCCTGGAACAGATGGTGCGCGTCTCGCACGCCATCGCGGAGATCGCCAATATCGCACCCGACACCCACCAGGCCTATGTCGGGTCGTCAGCGTTCGCCCACAAGGCGGGGCTGCACGCGAGCGCGATCAAGGTCGACCCCCTGCTCTACAACCACATAGAGCCGGAGGTCGTCGGAAACGACATGCGCATTCTGATCACCGAGATGGCAGGGCGTGCCAGTGTCGAGTTGAAGTCTCGGGAGTTGGGCATCGATCTCGGCGCCCACCCCGAGGCGCTGTCCCGGGTAACGGGGAAGATCAAGGACCTTGAGGCGCGCGGGTGGTCGTTCGAGGCGGCCGACGCGTCGTTCGAGCTGCTGGTCCGTGCCGAGCTCAACGGTGGCATGACTCGGCCGTTCGCCCTGGAGAGCTACCGGGTCCAGGTCGAGCACCGCGAGGACGGGGCCGTGGTGAGCGAGGCGACGGTCAAGGTGCGGGTACGCGGGGAGCGGGTGATCGCCGCGGCAGAGGGCAACGGTCCGGTCAACGCCCTCGACGAGGCGCTCCGGGTGGCCCTCGTGAAGCACTACCCGGAGCTGACGAGCTTCGAGTTGGCCGACTACAAGGTGCGCATCCTCGAAGGCAGCCACGGCACGGGCGCGGTGACCCGGGTACTGCTGGAGACGGCCGACGGCGACGGCGACTGGACCACGGTCGGAGTACACGAGAACGTCGTCGAGGCGAGCTGGCACGCGCTCGTCGACGCGCTCAGCTATGGACTGGCCCGACAGCACCTGCCCGCCTGATTTTCCCCCTTTCCATGATCACGGAACGTTGAGGTCGCCACGGCAACCTGAACGTTCCGTGATCACGGGACAGGTGCGTCAGCGGGGAGGACGAGCCCCGCCGCGCCGATCACCTGTCGCGGAGCCGACTCGCGCAACTGGCGGACAGGTAGGGCGTCTACAGCCGGTTCAGGTGCGTGCGGCTGCGCAGGAACCGGCGCTGATTGGGCATCTGCGGCTGGTTTTCGATCACCGGCAGGCCATACGCCGCGAGCGTATTGGCGGCGTTGTTCGCGGCATCGCACGGGCAGTCGCGTCCGCAGGCCTCGCAGCGTCCGGTAGCGGCATGGATGCGATGGACGGCGAGAGTCACCTTGGCGATGGCGATCCGATTACCAACCTCATGGGGGGAGTTGGGCGAGGTGGTCATCAGCGCACTCTCCTGGTCTGCCCGTGCGGACATCGAGCGGCAACTGCCGCACCCCGTACATTCGTCCTCGCGACGGTCTTGAAACAACCGCCATCTGACCCGAGTCATCACGGTCAGTACGGTCATCCGAGCCGACAGTGCTGGCAGAAGATGGGACCGGGCCGTGGTTTACCGCGCGGCAAAACGGGCACTGGTAGCTGTTAACACCGCGATTCAACTACCGGGAGCCGTTTTCGTACGCGCTGACGGCCAACTCGACGCGGGAACTCAAGCCCAGCTTGGCGAGGATGTGCGAGACATGGTTTCGCACCGTCCGCCGCGACAGGTACAGCTCGGCGGCGATGTCCGGGTTCGAACGGCCCGCGACCACCAGGGCGACGACCCTGCGCTCGGTCTGGGTCAGCGCGCCCCAGCCGGTCTTCGGCCGCTGCCGGACGTGCCGGTGCCGGACGCCCGCCTCCAGCAGCCGCGCCTGCACACGGTCGAGAGCCCAGGTGGCGCCGAGTCGGTTGTAGCAGCCGACCGCCGAGTCGAGCGCCGCCCGTGCCTGCGTTCTTGCCCCCGTCGTCGCCAGGACGTCGGCCGCCTCTTCGTACGCGTAGCCCTCGTACAGCGGACGCCCCGCTTCCCCGAACGCCTGCGCGGCGGTGAGCAGCAGCATCGGGTCCGCCTCGGCGACGCCCCTGCACAGCGCGGCGGTGGCTCGTACGTGGATGCCGTGATGGTGGACCGCGACCCGGTCAAGACTGTCCGCGGCCGTCCGGGCCCGCGCCCGCTGCTCCGTGCTTCCGGCCAATCGGGCGAGGTCGGCGGCCAGGCAACTCCGCGCCGACCCACCGTCGCCCGCGTCGAGCAGGGTCAGCAGTGCTCTCTCGGGATCGCCCTTGCGCTGCCAGTGCAGTGCCTGCGCCGACAGCCGCAGCCACCCCCAGTACGGGTTGGTGTCGCGGTGGTTCAGCGTCTCGGTGTACGTGTCGAAGTCGCCCCGGTGCATCGCGATCAGCGCGGCCTGGCTCCGCAACCCCTCCGACACGCCCAGGCAGTCGGACGCGTCGAGTCCGGCCCGGATCTCCGCTAGCGCGTCGTCCCACCGGCCCTGCAGGTAGCGCGCGTGTGCGCCGCCCATGTGGTGCCAGGTGAGGAAGGTACGGCCACCGCGATGGCCGCGCGCCCGGCCGTCGGTGAACGCCGCGTCCGCCTCGGCGAGCCGATCCAGTTCCAGCAGGCTGAATCCGCGCACGAGGTGGGGGGCGAATGGGCGGTCGGGCTGGATCTGGTCGCCACCCAGCGCCGCGAGCGCTCGGTCGGCGAGGTCGAGCGCTTCTTCCGGGCACTGGCGTCCTAGCCGGACGCCGGCCCGCACCGTGAGCGCGTACGCGCCGCCGTATCCGTCGGGCCCCGTCAACGGCTGCTCGGCGGCGTTTTCGGCGGCATCGACGCGCCCGGACAGCAGGAAGCACTGAGCGACGAGCCCGTGGAAGCGGGCCGTCTCCTCATCGCTCAACCGGGCGTCGGCCAGTACCTGCTCGGCAACGGCCCGGGCACTGCCGATCCGGCCGCTCTGCAGGTATGACTGCGCCAGTAGCCAGTGCAGGGCCACGGTGCGCGTACCGGTCGGCGGAGTGCCATTGGCCGGCGGTGCCGTGTTGGCCGGCGGTGCTGCGTTGGCCGGCGGTGCTGCGTTGGCCGGCGGTGCCGGCAGTGCCGCCTGGACGGCCCGCTGGGCCTCGGCCGGGCGTCCGGCCCACAGCAGCGCCCGCGCGTACTGCAACCGCAGGATCTCAGGGGCCTCGGATCGCTGTGCGAGCGTCCTCTCCAGCAGCGGCGTGGCCAGTTCCGGCGCGCGCACGATCAGCGCCTCGGCCGCCCGTGCCAGCCAGTCCATCAGATCCGGTGCCAGGCCGGTGGCGGCCGTCAGGTGCCGCGCGACCCGCTCGACCCGGGCGCCTGCTTTCGCGAGTGCCCGCCCGGCGCGTATTCGCAGCGCGTCGGCGGCAACCGCGGACAGGTCGTCGGCGAGTACCTGACGGATCAGGTCGTGGCGGAAGACCAGTTGATCGCCCGCCTCGACGAGCAGACCCGCCGTTACCGCTTCGTTGACCGGTTGCCAGAGTGCGATCACGGGCGTGTCGAGTACGGCCGCCAGTTCCGTCATGTCGAAGCCGGAGCCGAGTACGGCGGCCGCCCGCAACATGTCGAAAGTGACCGGGTTCAATGCCTCCAGCCGTTGCCTGACCAGGTCGAGCAGCGTCCCCGGAAGCGCAGGCAGGGCCGCGCCGCGACGGAGCGTCGCGACACCGTCGACGACCTGGATGCGTCCGGTACGGGCGAGCGCCCCCAGCATCTCGGTCGCGTAGAGCGGGTTGCCGCCGGCCCTGGTGAGCAGTTCGCGCAGATCGGGGCCGGGCGGTGCACCCAGGAGCGCCTCCACCAACGCGGCGACGTCGTCTTCGGTCAGCGGCGCGAGCCTCATCGACACCGCGCCCCGGCCGTGCAGACTGCGCAGCAGCGCGTCGAGCCGCGCATCGCGCGGTGTCGGTTGGTACGCGGCGACGAGCAGCAGCGGAAGCTGGGCGATGCCGCGGTCGAGGCGACCGAGGAGCAGCAGACTCGACGGGTCGGCCCACTGGAGGTCGTCGACGAGTACGACCAGTGGTCCCGCCGCGCACCAGGCTTCAAGCCGGCCGAGGACCATCTCGGTGACGATGAGATCGCGGTCGGCGGCGGCGGTGTCGATGGGCGCCCAGGCGGTCGCGGTGTCGATGGGGGCCCCGACCGCCGCGGTGTCGATTGGCGGCTCCCCGTCCAGCCACGACCGGACCGCCGCGAACGGCGGCGGTGATTCGAGCCGGATGCCGCCGCCGCGCAGCACCCGGGCGCCGAGCCGGCGCGCCTCGGTGGCGGCGACGGCCAGCAGGGTGCTCTTGCCGATTCCGGGCTCGCCCTCGACCAGGATCGTCGCGCCGTGACCGGTGGCCGCTCCGCGGGCCAGCTCACGGACGCGCGCGAATTCGTCGACCCGTCCTGCGAGGGTTGTCCGCATCTGGTGCCTACCCGTGGATGAGTACCTGGCGGGCGATCTCCACCCGAGAGTGTGCCTTGAGCTTCACGAGCATGTTGGATACGTGTGACTGGATGGTCCGCGGCGACAACAGCAGCTCAGTGGCGATGTCTGAATTGGACATTCCTTGGGCGACCAGCCGTGCGATCGTCACCTCTGTCGGGGAGAGCGCGGCCCAGCCGTACGTGGGCCGGCGGCGCGGCCCGCGCGCGCCCCATCGGATACCGAACGGGCGGACCCGGGCGCCGGCCCGCCGCACATCCCACTGGGCGCCCAGCCGCGCGTACACCTCCATGGCCGGCGACAGCGCGGACTTGGCGGCCCGACGTTCGCCCCGCTGTGCCAGTAGGAGCGCCACGTCTTCGCAGTTGCGCGCGTACTCCACCACCCGTCCGGCCGTCCGCAGATAGCGGCCGGCCTTCGCCAACAGGTCGAGGTCATTGGTGAGCAGTCCGCGACAGTGCTCCACGGCGGCGATCCGGCCGGGCGTGGCCAGCCCCGGATCCCGCTCGCACAGTTCGGTGGCTTCGCGTGCGGTGTCGGTGTCACCCACGGCCATCGCCGCCCGTACCACGTTTGACATCGGCGTATGCCGCTCCATCTGGGAGTACTGCGGCTCGAGAAGCTGCCGCCAGGCGCGCAAGGCATCCTCGGGTTGGCCGTCGCGTTCGGCCAGCACTCCTCGGGCGGCCATCAGGAACCCGCGGTTGGCCACGTCGAATGCGGTCGCGGTCTGCTGGCCGGGGTACGCGTCCAGCCGTGCGGCGGCGGTGGCACGGTCATCACGGTGGCAGGCGATGAGCGAGACGATCCCGGCCGCGATCGGCGCGACCCGCGGGTTGTCGGGCAGGTCTCCGGCCGTGTCCAGTTCGGCGAGGGCGTCATCCCAGCGGCCGGTCCAGAAATACAGGACCGCCGCGGGCGCGTGAAAGCGAGCCAGGCCGGCGTATCCGGTCCGCCGCTCGGCCAGGTCACGGGCGTCGGCGAGGGTCCGCTCGGCCTCGCCGAAGCGGTCGAGGATCGACAGCGCGAGCGTCCGGTTGCCCAGCAGCAGCAGCCGCAGTTCGAGGTGCTCCATGTCGTCGGCGAGTACGGCCAGCGCGCGGTCGAGATGGGACAGTCGGGCCGCCTGGTCACGGCGCATCAGGGCGGTAGTCGACAGGCTGAGCAGGCTGTAACCCAGCGCCAACCGGTCGTCACACGCACTCGCCGTCGCGAGGGATGCCCTGGCGGTCGCCTCCGCCTTGTCGAGGTCGTCGACGGAGGTGGAGTGGATGCGCGCGGACATCGCCTCGAGCCGGGCCCGCCAGACGACCGGTACTCCCGCCTGCCCCAACCCCCCCTCCACGACGCGCAGCGCGTCGTCGGCGCGGCCCGCCCGCAGCAGCCGCTCACCGATGATCCAGCGCATCTCCGCCGCCAGGGCGGGATTGCCGGTGTGGGCAAGTACCCGCCGTGCCCCCGCCTCGGCGTCGCGGCCCAGCCGGAACAGCACCCGCGCCAGCGCACCTGCCAGCTCGTCCCAGTGCTCCGCCCCCACCGACACCTGGCCGGTCGCCCGGTCCAACAGCTCCGCGGCGACCGTGGGTGCCCGGTCGGCCAGCTCTGGCGCGGCGCGCACGAGCCATCCGGTGACCCACCCGTCAATGCCAGACCCGGCCGGAAGTAGCTGGGCGGCGACCCGCTCCGCAGAAGCGCCGGCTGCGGCGAGCGTCTGCGCCGCGTGCCGGTGCAGGGCCGAGCGCACGACACCGGGCATCTCCTCGTACAGCGCATGCCGGATGAGCGGGTGCCGAAACGACAGCCGTTTACCGGGAGCCACGACACCCGCCGCCGCCGCCTCGGCGAAGACGCCACCCAGGGCGGTCACCGGTAGCTGCAGAACGGTCGCCACGTCGTCGATCGAGAACTCAGGACCCAGGAGCGTGGCGACCCGCAACGCCGTGGTCGCGTTGTGGGACAGGAAGCCCAGCCGCCCGGCGATTGCCGCCGCGAGCGTTGCCGGGGCCTGCTTCGTCCACCCGCCGACCAGCTCCGCCTGCCCGGCGTCCACCGTGATCGCCGCTTCACGTGCGAGTGCGTCGACCAACTCCCGCAGGTACAGCGGGTTGCCGGCGGCGTGCGCGGACAGTGCCCGCAGTCGGGGGCCGGGAGGTGCGCCGGTAAGGCCGGCGACGACCTCGGCAACCGCCGGCTCGGCTAACGGACCGAGCCGGATCAGCGCCCCACCACCCATGGCGTCGGCGCGTAGCGGGTCCAACTCGCCGCGGTACGGCACCGGCCGGTATGCGCCGACCAGCAACAGCGGCAGGCGCTCGACCGTACGGGCCAGCCGGTGCCAGGCGAGCAGGCTTGTCTCGTCGGCCCACTGCAGGTCGTCGGCGACGAGGACGACGGGAGAGTCCCTGCACATTTTGTCCACGATGGTCAGTGCGCGTTCGACCACGGCGGCCATCGGATCACCGCCGGACACGAAGGTGCCCGGCCGGTGATCAGTCAGCATCGTGGCGATACCGACCCGGCTCCGGTCCGCCGACCCGGACTCGATCTCCAGGCAGTCCAACAGCAGCCGCAGCGGGAAGCGCGGGCTCAGTTCGTCGGCGGCGGCCCACCCGATCTCGCAGCCCAGATCGGCCGCGGTAGCAAGGCCGCCGCGCAGCAGTGCGGACTTGCCGACACCAGGTTCGCCCTCGACCAGGACGACGCCGCCCCGTCCGGAGGCGACACCGGTCAGAGCCGACCGGACAAGCTCCATTTCGGAGTCGCGTCCAACGACTTTGCCCGGCACCCCCTCCGTTGACATGCGCCTGAGCCTATTCGGATAAGACGGTTGCGCGACCCGTAAGTCGCACCGGTAGGTAGCCCGGTAACTGCGGCAAGGGCGGCTGCCTGCCCATAATCGTTACTCTGCCGGCCCTCGGTTCTCACTCAGCGCAACTTTGCCCATACCGTCCATCCGGCTGCTGGGCGACGGATGGACGTATCTCTGCCCAAACTCGCCGGGTCGAGCGGCTTCGGACGTACCCAATTGGCGCTGTGATCCGAGCGCCCAGGCTGGTCGCGAAGACGGTCGCGCTCGTGGTGGCGCGGGCGGTCAACCTCCTGCGCTGACGCCCGCCAACGACCTTTTCGCGGGCGCTGGTGGGGCCGCCGGAGCGCCGACGATCAGTGCGCGCTTGACGGTGAGCGCGGGGCATCCGTGCTCCTGCCACTGAACGAGCTTCGGCATTCGCATCGGCATCCGATCCGCCGACAGGAGACCTTTCGAGCTCCGATTCGTCACTCTCCGGTCATCCGGGGGAGCACCGTCAGCGCCTACGTTTCGGCGCTCGCCTCGTAAGGTCCAAGACGCGCGATCAGCTGTGCTCGCAACGGGGCGGCGCGCCCGGCGAAGGTGCGCTGCGCGGCCGCGTACTCGGCGCGACCGTCGGCCGTCTCGATCCGGACCGGCGGGTAGCCGAGGTCGGCCAGGTCGTACGGGCTGGCGCGCATATCCAGCGCGCGGATGTCGCGGGCCAGTGCGAAGCAGTCGGCGACGAGCTCGGCGCTGGTGAGCGGGCTGAGCTTGTAGGCAAACTTGTACAGGTCCATGTTGGCGTGCAGGCAGCCCGGCTGTTCGTTGTCCGCCTGCGTCTCCCGGGTCGGCCGCAGCAGGTTCAGCGGCCGGGCCGGGGCGGTGAAGAAGCGGTACGCGTCGAAATGGCTGCACCGTATGCCGCGCTCCTCGACGACGCGGGCGACGCCCTCCGGCGACAGGCGCAGCGGCCAGGCGTTGTGCCGGATCTCGGCCTGGGTCTGCCGGTAGACCATCGCCCACTCGTGCACCCCGAAGCAGCCGAAGTGGGCCGGGCGGCCCATGGCGGCGATGAGCAGGTCCCGGATCCAGCGGATCGACTCGCCGCGCTGCTCGTGGACGGCGGCTACGTCGAGGCCGGTTTCGGTGTAGAACGGGCCCAACTGGGTCGGGTCCGCGCCTTCGAGCATGACTCCGGGACCCGGGTGCCAGCGGCGCAGCTGTGCCGGCCGGTACGAGTAGTACGTGAACAGGAAGTCCTCGACCGGGTGCTTGACACCGGCCCGCCGGCGGGCCAGGTGTGGCGTGATCCACTCATCGACCCGCTGCTCGTGGGCGAGCCGCCGGCGCCGCCATACGTCGGCTGGCAGCGTCGTCACGGGTACGGGTGGCGCGGTCACGCACCCCAGTGTGGCAGCCGCTCCTGGGCACCTGACGCGCCTGCTGGGCGCCCGACCGACGGGCGGCGTCCCAGGATCGGGCGCGGGATAGATTGGCCTGATGCGTATCGCTCGTTTTGCCCACGGCGGTGGGATGTCGTTTGGTGTCGTTGAGGGTGGGCCCGAGGCCGGCGCGGAGGCGCTGACCGTGGCGCAGATCGAGGGCCACCCGTTCGGCGAGATCCGCTTCACCGGTGAGCGCTGGGCGCTCGCCGATGTGCGTCTGCTGTCGCCGATCCTGCCCAGCAAGGTCGTCGGAATCGGCCGTAACTACGCCGAGCACGCCGCCGAGATGGGCAACGAGGTGCCGGCAGAGCCGCTGATGTTCCTCAAGCCGACGACCTCCGTGATCGGGCCCGGTGACGTCGTCCGGCTGCCGCCACAGTCCAAGCAGGTCGAGCACGAGGCCGAACTGGCCGTGGTGATCGGGGCGTCGGGTGCTCGCCGCGCCGACCGGGCGGCCGCCGCGAGAGCGATTTTCGGGTACACGTGCGCCAACGACGTGACCGCGCGCGACCTGCAGCGCAAGGACGTCCAGTTCACCCGGGCGAAGGGGTTCGACTCGTTCTGCCCGCTCGGCCCGTGGATCGTCACCGGGGTGGACGCGTCCGACCTCGAGGTGCGCTGCGAGGTGCTGCCGGCGGGCTCTCCGCCCGGCGCCGAGGCAGAAGTCCGCCAGCTCGGGCGTACCCGGGACATGATCTTCGACCCGGTGACTCTTGTGTCGTATGTGTCACACGTGATGACGCTGCTGCCCGGTGACGTCCTGCTGACGGGCACGCCCTCCGGCGTGGGTCCCATGAACGACGGTGACACGGTCAGCGTACGGATTGAGCAGGTCGGGACGCTGACCAACAGGGTGGTGGCACTCGAGTAGCAGGGCTCGACACGCCGGTCGGGGGATCCGATTTGGCGGGGCAGATCGGCTCAGGTAAAGTTCATCCCCGGTGCAACGAGCACCGATGGGGTATGGGGTAATTGGCAGCCCAACTGATTCTGGTTCAGTTAGTCTAGGTTCGAGTCCTGGTACCCCAGCTTTGTCGATGCTCGACATCGATGCCTGGCCCCGTCGTCTAGCGGCCCAGGACGCCGCCCTCTCAAGGCGGTAGCGCCGGTTCGAATCCGGTCGGGGCTACAACGGAGCGCTCTGAAGGAAACTTCAGGGCGCTTTTCCGTTTGTGCAGCTCATCGCGCAAGATTCGCAATGTGTCACATGTTGCTGCTACCCGCCCCCGGGTTACCGCAGAAAGTGACACATTGCGCGGACCAGGGGGTCGAGGGCTCTACTACAGGCCCGACAGGCGCTGGCCCGCGCGGACGACGGCCATGGCGTGACGGTCGCCGGGGCGGCGGCCGAGGCGCTCGATCGGGCCGGAGATGCTGATCGCCGCGATCACCCGGCCGGTGCGGTCGCGGATCGGCGCGGAGACGCTCGCCACACCCAACTCGCGCTCCGCGACGCTCTGCGCCCATCCCCGGCGGCGTACCTCGGCCAGTGTGCGGCCGGTGAACTTACAGCGGGGTAGGAGCGGCATGACAGCCTCGGGCGGCTCCCAGGCGAGCAGGACCTGTGCGGCCGATCCGGCCGTCATCGGTAGCGCCGACCCGACCGGGACGGTGTCCCGAAGGCCGCTCGACCGCTCCGCCGCCGCCACGCACAGCCGTTCGTCGGCGCGGCGTAGGTAGAGCTGAGCGCTCTCGCCGGTGGCGTCGCGTAGCGCGGTGAGCATCGGCTCAGCCGCGGTCAGTAGGACGTCGGGCGCGGCGTTGGCGAGCTCGCCGAGGCGCGGGCCGGGCCGCCAGCGCCCCTGGGTGTCACGGACCAGCATCCGGTGAATCTCCAGGGCCTGTGCCAGTCGGTGCGCGGTGGCCCTGGGAAGCTTGGTGCGCTCGACCAATTCGGCCAGGCTGGCGCCATCGACGCAGGCGGAGAGGATGACCACCGCCTTGTCGAGCACGCCAACACCGCTCATACTGTGTCCCACGAACCGAAACTTACCTCCCAAACTTTAGGATGTCCAGATGCTGGGAGAAGCACCACGCACCCTGTCCGAGAAGGTCTGGGACGCGCACGTCGTCCGTGCCGCCGACGGCGAGCCAGATCTTCTGTACATCGATCTGCACCTGCTGCACGAGGTGACGAGTCCACAGGCCTTCGATGGGCTGCGAATGGTCGGTCGCCCGGTCCGCCGCCCCGATCTCACGCTCGCCACCGAAGATCACAACACGCCAACCGATAACCTGATCACCATCGCCGATCCGGTCAGTCGTATCCAGATCGAGACCCTGCGCAAGAACTGCGCGGAGTTCGGGGTCCGGCTACACTCACTCGGCGACGCCCAGCAGGGCATCGTGCACGTGATCGGGCCGCAGCTCGGGCTGACCCAACCGGGGATGACCATCGTCTGCGGCGACTCGCACACCGCGACCCACGGCGCGTTCGGCGCTCTGGCCTTCGGTATCGGGACCAGTGAGGTCGAGCACGTTCTGGCGACCCAGACGCTGCCGCAGCAGAAGCCGAAGACGATGGCTGTCAACGTCACCGGCGAACTGCCGGTCGGCGTCACCGCCAAGGATCTGATCCTCGCGCTCATCGCCAAGGTGGGCACCGGCGGCGGGCGCGGCCATGTCGTCGAGTACCGGGGACCGGCCATCGAGAAGCTGTCGATGGAGGGTCGGATGACGGTGTCGAACATGTCCATCGAGTGGGGTGCCAAGGCCGGCATGGTCGCGCCCGACGACACCACGTTCGCCTACCTCGAAGGTCGCCAGTACGCGCCCAAGGGTGCGGACTGGGATCGCGCCGTGGAGTACTGGCGGAGCCTGCGTACCGACGAGGGCGCCCGCTTCGACACCGA
The DNA here is from genome assembly GCA_025965915.1 of Dactylosporangium sp. GTDB lineage: Bacteria > Actinomycetota > Actinomycetes > Mycobacteriales > Micromonosporaceae > Planosporangium. The sequence continues at coordinate 12,821 of JAOPWA010000465.1, forward strand.
GGTGACCCTTGACGCGAGCACGTTGGTGCCGTTCGTCACGTGGGGCACCAACCCCGGCCAGGGTGCGCCGTTGGACGCGGTCGTGCCGGATCCGGTGAGCTTCGACAACGAATCCGAGCGCACCGCAGCCCAGAAGGCGCTCGAGTACATGGATCTGCGGCCGGGAACGGCGCTGCGGGACGTCCCCGTGGACGTGGTGTTCCTCGGTTCCTGCACCAACGGTCGACTGGAGGACCTTCGCGCCGCAGCCGACGTGCTGCGCGGGCGCAAGGTCGCCGACGGAGTGCGGATGATGGTCGTCCCCGGATCGGCTGCGGTGCGGGCGGCCGCCGAGTCCGAAGGTCTGCACGAGGTTTTCACCGCAGCCGGTGCGGAGTGGCGCTTCGCCGGATGCTCGATGTGCCTGGGTATGAACCCCGACACGCTCAAGCCCGGTCAACGTTCGGCGTCGACCTCCAACCGCAACTTCGAAGGCCGGCAGGGCCGCGGTGGCCGTACCCATCTGGTGTCCCCACCCGTCGCGGCAGCGACCGCGGTTACGGGACGTCTGTCCGCGCCCGCAGATCTGAGCTGAGGTAAGACACATGGACAAGTTTACCGTCCACGCCGGCACCGCCTTGCCGTTGCGCCGGTCCAACGTGGACACCGACCAAATCATCCCGGCCGAGTACCTTAAGCGGGTCACCAAGACGGGCTTCTCCGACGGTCTGTTCAACGCCTGGCGGGCCGATCCGGGCTTCGTACTCAACAATCCCGTTCACGCCGGCGCCTCGATCCTCATAGCCGGACCGGAGTTCGGCACCGGATCGTCGCGTGAACACGCGGTGTGGGCGTTGCGTGACTGGGGATTCCGGACGGTCATCGCGCCGCGATTCGGCGATATCTTCCGGGGCAACGCACTCAAGGACGGGCTACTCCCGGTCGAGCTCGAACTCACCGCGGTAGAAGCCCTTTGGGATGCGGTGGACGCCGATCCGGCGCTTACCGTGACCGTCGACCTGCAGGCGCGGGAAGTCCGCTCAGGCACGAATGTGTGGGCGTTCCCGCTCGACGATTTCAGTCGTTGGCGCCTACTCGAAGGCCTTGACGACATCGGCCTAACGCTTCGCCACGAAGTCGCTGTGGGGGCCTATGAAGAGCGCCGTCCGGAGTGGATGCCGGTAGTCATCTAGCTCTGGCAGGGGTTTGGCCGGTGGTCCATTTGGGCCACCGGCCAGACCTCTTATGCCCCAACGATTTCTTTTTCTGAAACTGTTTGTATCCTGGCAAGTGAGACCGATGTTGCGCGGTGAGTGAGTCGCGCAGTCCAGGTACAGGCAACAGGAGGAAAATCGTGAACAAGGCGGAGCTCATCGATGCGCTTTCGGCCCGTCTCGGCGACAAGCGAGCCGCGTCACAGGCGCTGGACGCTGTGTTGTCGGAGATCCAGAACGCCGTAACCAAGGGCGACAAGGTTGCCATCACCGGTTTCGGTGTCTTCGAAAAGAAGGTCCGAGCTGCCAGAACGGCACGCAATCCGCGCACCGGCGAGGCCGTGAAGGTGAAGAAGACTTCGGTTCCGGCTTTCCGGCCGGGCGCCGGATTCAAGGAGCTGGTTGCGAGCGGCAAGGTGCCGAAGGCCGCTGCGGCCAAGAAGACCGTGACCAAGGCGGCGCCCGCGAAGACCGTGACCAAGGCGGCAACCAAGACCGCCGCCACCAAGGCCGCTCCCGCGAAGACCGCGACCAAGACGGCAACCAAGACCGCCACCAAGGAAGCCACCACCAAGGCCGCGCCGACCCGGGCGACCGCTGCGAAGACCGCGGCCGCCAAGGCCACCAAGGCGGCTCCGGCCAAGAAGGCGGCCACCAAGGCCACCAAGGCCGCGACGGCGACGACGGCGCGTAAGACGACGACGGCCAGGGCGACCACTGCCAAGGCGATCACTGCCAAGGCGATCACTGCCAAGGCGACCACTGCCAAGGCGACCACCGCGAAGTCGACGCCGGCCACGAAAAGGGCCGCGACGGCGAAGAAGAGCTGACCGCTACCGCGAGAAGGGGGCCGGGCGTTGAGCCCAGCCCCCTTTCTTTTCTTGATTCGAGCCGCTTTCCTAATGTGACGAGGGGGCGAGGTCGAGGCGGTCCACGGCAACGAACTCGGTGCCCGCGAAACCCAGGATCCAGGCCGAGCCTTTCGGTGTGCTGTACGAGCCGGCATCCCGCCCGGACAGCGTCCTCACCACTTCCGGGATGAGACCACCCTGGCTGCAGACCACGGTCACGCCGTCGCAGGCCGCCAGTTCGGCGATGACGGCCGCAGCCGACTCGGCATCGGCCGACTCGTCGAAGCGGTCGTCCACCTCGATCGGCAGGCCGGTCAAGGTCGCCAGCGGCTCCACCGTCTGGATACACCGGGCCCGCCCGGCACTGATGACCCGCGTCGGCTCGTACACGGCCAGCAGCGGCGCCAGCGCCCGCGCGGTGGCCCGGCCGCTCTCCTCGAGGGGGCGGTCGTCGTCGTTGCCCTCCCACTCGTCGCGCTCACCCGCGTACGCGTGCCGCAGAAGCACCACGAGCCCGTCCACGCGCGCCAGCGGGGGATAAGCCGACACCACCCCTCGGTCGTGGGCGTACGTCAGCAGCTTGCCCGCCTGTGCCACGGGTACCCACCGCACCTCGTCGACCTCGTCGTTGGGTACGAACTCGTCGGCGTGCCGGCAGACCATCGACCAGAAGTCGACGGACTTCTCCACGTCGGGGTCGCCCGTCAGGTACCGCACCATCGGCAGGCGCAGCCGTGGCGCCGCGCGTACGCCGGTCTCCTCGTGTACCTCCCGGACCGCGCCGAGCAGCGGATGCTCGCCGGCGTCGAGCTTGCCCTTCGGTAGCGACCAGTCGTTGTAGCGGGGCCGGTGGACCAGGACGATCTCGGTGCCGTCCGTGCCGACGCGCGCGACGAGGCCGCCGGCGGCCCTGACGACACGCGTCATGACGACAGCCAGTCGGTCAGGCGGGGCCGGTTCGCGGCCTTCCAGGCGGCGGGGAACCGCTTGCGCACCCGCCGGATCGTGGCCCGCTCCCGCTCGTACAGCCGGCCGGCGGTGACCGCGAGAGCGTGGTCGTCCGGGTGGGCCCGCGCGACCGCGAGCCAGGTGTCGGCGGCGACCGCGAGCCAGGTGTCGGCGGCGATCGCCGCGTCGACCGCGTACTGGGCGCGCTTGCTCTGGATGCGCACCGAGTGCCAGGCAGTGTCCGGGTCACCCATGGACAGTTCGGAGGCGTGACCGACCTTGCGCCAGGGCCGGTTGACCAGACCGGGCAGCACCTCGCGAGCCCGCCTCCCGGCCGCCTCCGGTGCCAGTTGAGGGGCGCGTGCGGCGTCCAACAGCCGCTCCAGCAGGTCTAGGTACCGCCGGCTGGTCAGGGCCTTCTCGAGGCAGCTGAGCGACTCCTCCTGGCGGGCGGCCAGGTCGGCGTCGATGCGGGCCACCGCCGCGTCGTCGAGCGGGGCGACCGGGTCCGTCGCCGCGCTCCGACACAGGCGTTCGCGCAGTACCTCCGCGTCCCGTACGCCGCCGAGCATGTCGGCCAGCCACGACAGCCCTGCGCGCAGCCCGTCGGCCCACGCCGCGTCGAGAAGCGGCCGGAACGTCCGCAGGTCGGTGCGCAGCCGGCGGCAGCCGACGCGCATCTGGTGCACGGCGGTGTCGCCGTCGGAGAGCGGATGGCCCAGGCGCACGAGCGGGTCGTACCCGAAAATCCGGGTGATATCACGGCGTAGCGCGTCGGTGACGACTCCCGCCGCGGTGGCTTTCGCTGAGCCGCGACCGGACGGCGCGGCGAGATGGGACGCGTCGGAGCCCATCGCGCGAACGTGTTTTGGTACGAAGTCGCCCTCGACGGCGCCGGCGCCGCGCAGCACCCTCCCGACCTTGTAGTAGTAGGTGGTGCGCAGGATGACCGGAGACCGGGGCACCAGGCGGCCCCCCTCGGGCAGGCAGCCGGTCAGATCCGGAAGCGAGAACGACGGATGGACCTCGTACTTGCGCTCCTCTTCAAGCACACGCTCATTCAACCTTGTCAAAGATGCGCCGCAGAAGGGTCTCCTGCGGATCTACCAGGGGCTGGTCGCCGTTGGACACACGCCGGTGCCAGGTGCCGTCGCCCGCCAGCTCGAACGCGGCCGTGCGCTCGGCGAACGCCACCCGCATCATCCGGTCGAGCTCCACCCGCGCGGCCGGATCGACGACCTGCACGAGCGCCTCGACCCGCCGATCGAGGTTGCGGTGCATCAGGTCGGCCGACCCGATCCAGAACTCACCGCCCGGCGCTGCGGCCGCCACTGCGGCGCTCTCCTGCGGCGAAGGCGGACTCTCGCGGATCGCAACCGGGGTCTGGCGGGGCGCAATAGCGCCGTCACCGAAGCGGAAGACCCGGGAGTGCTCCAGGAACCGGCCCACGATCGAGCGCACCCGGATGCGCTCGGAAAGGCCCGGCACGCCCGGCTTGAGGGTACAGATGCCGCGGATGAGCAGGTCGACGTCGACACCCGCGAGGCTGGCCCGGTAGAGCGCGTCGACGATCTCCTCGTCGACCAGTGAGTTCGCCTTGATCTGCACCAGCCCCGGCCGGCCCGCCCGGACATGGGCGATCTCCCGCTCGATCCGTTCGATGATGCCGCTGCGAACCCCGTACGGTGCCACCAGCAGGCGCCGGTATGCGGTCTGCCGGCTGTACCCCGTGAGCACGTTGAACAGGTCGGTGAGGTCGGCGCCCACCTCGGGGTCGGCCGTGAGCAGACCGAAGTCCTCGTACAGCCGCGCCGTCTTGGGGTGGTAGTTGCCGGTGCCGATGTGGCAGTACCGCCGGATCTGGTTGCCCTCCTGGCGCATCACGAGGGCGGTCTTACAATGCGTCTTCAGGCCCACCATGCCGTAGACGACGTGGCAGCCGGCGCGCTCCAGCATCCGCGCCCACCCGATGTTGGCCTGTTCGTCGAAGCGGGCCTTCACCTCGACGAGCACCACGACCTGCTTGCCGGCCTCGGCGGCGGCGACGAGTGCGTCGACGATCGGGGAGTCGCCGCTGGTGCGGTAGAGCGTCTGCTTGATCGCCAGCACGTTCGGGTCGGCCGCGGCCTGCTCGACGAAGCGCTGCACGCTGGTGGAGAACGAGTGGTAGGGGTGATGCACGAGGATGTCGTTGTCCCGCAGCCGGGCGAAGACGCTGCGCGGGACCTCACCTTCGGCGAACTGGGGGTGGGTCGCCGGCACGAAAGGGCGATCCTTGAGATCCGGTCGGTCCGTGTCGGTGTAGACCTGCCACAGCGATGACAGGTCGAGCAGCGCCGGGATCCGCATCACGTCGTGGGCGTCCATGTCCAGCTCGCGCACGAGCAGTTCGAGCACGTGGTCGGAGATGGAGGCGGCGACCTCCAGACGGACCGGCGGACCGAAGCGGCGGCGGGCGAGCTCGCGCTCGAGGGCCTGCAACAAATCTTCGTCGCGATCTTCGTCCAGCTCGAAGTCGGCGTTACGGGTCACCCGGAACAGGTGGTGCTCGACCACCTCCATGCCGGAGAAGAGCTGGCCGAGGTGCGCGGCGATCAGGTCCTCGACCGGCAGGAAGCGGGCCGGGCGGTCGGCCTCGCGGGGCGAGGTGGTGCGCTCGCTTCCGACCGCCACGAACCGGGGCACGTTGTTGGGTACCTTCACGCGGGCGAAGAGTTCCGGCCCGTCGTCCGGGTCACGCACGACCACCGCGAGGTTGAGCGACAGGCCCGAGATGTACGGGAACGGGTGCGCCGGGTCGACGGCGAGGGGTGTGAGCACCGGGAAGACGTGCTCACGGAAGTACGCCCTCATCCGCTCGCGCTCCGGGGCTTCCAGTTCGGCCCAGCGCACGATGCGGATGCTCTCGGCCGCGAGCGCCGGCTGGACGTCCCCGGCGAAGCAGCGGGCGTGCCGCGACACCAGCGCGGCGGTCCGTTCGGCGATCCGTTGCAACTGCTCCCTGGGGAACAGCCCGTCGGTGCCGCGGACCGCGAGGCCGGTCTGCTGGCGGCGCTTCAGCCCGGCCACCCGCACCATGTAGAACTCGTCGAGGTTGCTGGCGAAGATCGCCAGGAACTTCGCGCGTTCGAGCAGCGGGGTCCGCGGGTCCTCGGCGAGGGCGAGCACGCGGGCGTTGAAGTCCAGCCAGGACAACTCCCGGTTGAGGTAGCGATCACCGGGGAGCGAATCGACGGCCGGTGCCGCGGGGTCGGCCTTGGCGATCACGTCGTCGTCGGCGGTCGCGCCGCGCGCAGTCGGCCGGCTGTCGGGGTGAAGCGGCACCCGGGAGCCCCGCCTCGCCCGCTTCGCGCCGTTGACCTGCTCGGCCGTTGGTGAGTTGGCGGAGCGCGCAGCAGCACTGGCACGGCGGGGGGAGCGCGGGCTCGGGCTGGCGGTCACCAGATCATCATGACCCGAAAAAGGTTGATGGCCAAAAAGTCGCCGATGCCGTCAGGGGAAAGTGGGCAGGGTAACCCTCGTCACCTTTCCGGCGTCATCGCGATCGAGGCGCACCCGCTGGCCCATCCGCAGCAGTCGTAGTCCCGAGGCGGCGAAGGCCTCGGCCGGAAATGCCAACTCGGCCCCGTCGTCGAGCAGCACCGAGCCCGCTCCCGTCTGCTCGTCGAACGTCGCCACCGTCCCCTGCATGCGCGGTCCGTCCCCTCGAGTCGACTACGCGCCACCGTAGCGTGCGGCGCCGACGAGTTCGGCGGTATAGGGACCCAGGCCGAGCAGGGTCGCGGCGGCGAGGTCGGCGGCGGTGTCCACGTCCTGGCGAAGCGACGGCCAGTCTCCGTCGAGGCGGATGGCTCCGGAGGCGGCGTGGGCGCGGGCCGAACCCGGCCCGAACCGGGGATCCAGCTCGACGCCGACCTGTGCGGCGAGCATCGCGGTGCCCGTACCCATGGCATCCGGCACGTATCCGCGTGGGCGGTGTGACAGTGCGGTCAAGGCGGCGGCCAGTTCGTTCGGACGCAGAGCCGGCAGGTCCGCGGTGAGAGCGACCACCGGCGCGGGACCCGCCAGTGCCGCGCCGCGCATCAGCGCGGCGTTGAGTCCGACGTCCGGATGATCGGGTACCCGCTGGGCGCCGAGGTCGGTGAGCGCGGCCACCGCGGCCGGTTCGTCGGTCACGACGAGCGCGTGGTGGACGAGCGGGCACGCCAGCACGGCGGTGAGGGTGTCGCGGGCCATAGCCAGCACGAGCCGGTCGTGGTCCGCAGCGCGGACCGCTCCCCGCAGCCGCGTCTTGGCCATGGCCAGCCGTTTGACCGGCATCACCGCGACCCATCCAGTCTCCGCCACATCCGGCATCCTCGCGTATGCCGGGCGTCGCGGCTCGGGCCGGGGTGCGACCCTCTCTGGTCTCATCAACGTCAAGCCAGGCATGATGCGGGAGCGGATGGCGATGGGTGGGGTAGCAAGGAGGGGCCGTGGCGCGACGAAGGCTCGGTTTCTGGCGTCGGCTGGCGGTGATCCTCGTCAAGGCGCTTACGACGCCCATGACGCACCGGACGTGGTCGGGCATGGAGCACATACCCTCCGGCGGCGGCACGATCTTCGTGGCCAACCACATTTCGCACGCCGATCCGTTCGTGGTGGGCCATTACGTCTACGACGCCGGGCGGTGGCCGCAGTTCCTCGGGAAGGCGAGCCTGTTCAGTATTCCGGTTCTCGGGCCGTTCCTGTCCGCCGTGCGCCAGATCCCGGTCCATCGGGGCACCGCTGACGCGATCAAGGCACTGGAGGCGGCGGTGGCCGCCGTCAAGGACGGTCAGACGGTCATCATCTATCCGGAGGGCACCACCACCCACGAGCCGGACCTCTGGCCGATGCGGGGGAAGACCGGCGTGGCCCGGCTGTGGCTGGCGACCGGTGCCCCGGTCATCCCGATCGTCATGTGGGGCCCGGAGCGCATCTTCGACCCCCGTACCAGGAGGCTGCGGCTCCGTCCACGGACGCCGGTGACAGTGGTGGCCGGGCCGCCGCTGGACCTGTCGAGATGGCATGGAGCGGAGCCGACCGGCGCCATCCTGGGCGAGATCACCGAGGTGATCATGCTGCAGCTACGGGATATGCTGGCCGAGATCCGCGGCGGGGCAGCACCTGCGCTGTACGCGCCGAACACCGCGAACCATTCGCGCGCGAAGGGACAGTTGTGAGTCGGGCCGCCGTCCTCGGCGCGGGTTCGTGGGGCACCGCGTTCGCGAAGGTCCTCGCCGACGCCGGCCGCGAGGTGACATTGTGGGCCCGCCGACCGGTCGTGGCCGCCGCGATTCGGGAGCGGCACGTCAATCCGGACTACCTGCCCGCGCTGCGGTTGCCCACCGCCGTGACCGCGACCGCCGACCCGCGGGAGGCGCTGGAGGGCGCCGACCTGGTGGTCATCGCCATCCCGTCCCAGACGCTGCGTGACAACCTCGGCGGCTGGAGCCGCTACTTCGCGCCCGACGCAACCCTCGTCAGCCTGATGAAGGGCATCGAACTGGGCACGCTCAAGCGGATGAGCGAGCTGATCGTCGAGGCCGCCGCGGTCGAGCCCGACCGGGTCGCGGTCGTCACCGGCCCCAACCTCGCCGCCGAGATCGCCGCCGAACAGCCGGCGGCCACGGTTGTCGCCTGCGCCGACACCGACCGCGCCGCGCGGGTGCAGAAGGCCATCGCGACGCGGTACCTGCGCCCGTACACCAACGACGACGTCATCGGCTGTGAGCTGGGCGGCGCGGTGAAGAACGCGATCGCGCTGGCGTGCGGAATGGCCCACGGCATGGGTTTCGGCGACAACACCAAGGCCAGTTTGATCACGCGCGGCCTCGCCGAGACGGCCCGGCTGGGCGTGGCACTCGGCGCCGACCCGATGACCTTCGCCGGCCTGGCCGGCCTGGGAGACCTCGTCGCCACCTGCTCCTCGCCGCTTTCGCGTAACCGTACGTTCGGCGAGCACCTCGGCCGTGGCGAGACCCTCGAACAGGCGCAGGCCGCCACCCGGTACACCGCCGAAGGCGTCAAGAGCTGCCTCGCGATCCGTGACCTGGCCATCAAGCACGGCATCGAGATGCCGATCACCGAACAGGTCGAACGGGTCTGCCACGAAGGCCTCGACCCGCGAGTGGCGGTCGGGGCGCTGATGAGCCGGGAGCCGAAGTCCGAATGATGCCGGCTCCTGACTACGGCGACGGCACCCGCTCCGTACACGCCGGCCTGCCGCCCGCAGCCCGCCCGGGCCAGCCGTTCCTGCCCGGGCCGGTGTTCGCGGCGCCCTACCACCTGGATCCGGTAGCGGGTCCGCAGCCGGGTGTCGACGGATACGGGCGCACCGACAACGTCACCTGGCGGGCCCTCGAAGCAGCGATCGGGGAGTTGGAGGGCGGCGAGTGCGTGCTGTTCTCCTCGGGCATGGCCGCGATGTCAGCGGTGCTGCTCACACAGCTACGCCCAGGGGACACCGTCGTCCTGCCCTCCGACGGGTACTTCCTGGCCCGTGCCTTCGCGCAGGACTCGCTGCCGGGCGTGGAGGTCCTGCTCGCACCCACCGCCGGCCCGTACCCGTCGCTTGAGGGCGTACGGCTGGTCCTGCTGGAGACGCCGGCCAACCCGGGCCTCGACGTCTGCGACATCGCTTCACTGGCCGATCGGGCGCACGAGGCGGGGGCCCTCGTCGCGGTCGACAACACCACGGCCACACCGCTCGGCCAGCGCCCGCTCGAGCTGGGCGCCGACCTCGTCGTCGGCTCCGCCAGCAAGGCGCTCACCGGGCATTCCGACCTGATCATGGGGTACGCGTGCGCCGCCTCCTCCGATCTCCTGGCGAGGCTGCGCACCTGGCGGGCCCGCACGGGCGGCGTACCCGGTCCGTTCGAGGCGTGGCTCGCCCACCGGTCGCTGGGCACCCTGGATCTGCGACTGGCGCGCCAGTCGCAGAACGCTGCCGCGGTCGCCGAACTGCTCGCCGGCCGACCCGAGGTCTCGTCCGTGCGGTGGCCCGGTCGGGCCGGCGATCCCGGGTACGAGGTGGCCCGCCGCCAGATGCGCCGGATCCCTGGTGTCGTCACGTTCACCCTGCCGTCGAAGGCGCACGTCGACGCGTTTCTGACGGCATCCCGGCTGATCGCGGCGGCGACGTCGTTCGGCGGCCTGCACAGCAGCGCGGACCGGCGGGCACAGTGGGGCGACGACGCGCCGGAGGGGCTGGTGCGCCTGTCGTGCGGAGTCGAGGACACCGACGATCTCGTCGCCGACATCACCGCCGCGCTCGACGCCGCGGCCACCCCATAGGGTCGACGGATGGCCCTGGACCTGATGCGGTTGCTGCCGCCCGACTGGCGTGACGCGATGAAACCCCACCTCGACCCCGGTACGGTGGCGGCGCTGAACGAGTTCGTCGAGGGCGAGTACGCGTCGCACCCGGTCTATCCGCCGCTGCCCGATCTCTTCAGCGCGTTCCGGCTGTGCCCGTTCGAGGCGGCGAGGGTGCTGATCCTGGGCCAGGACCCTTACCACAGGGCCGGTCAGGCGCACGGGTTGAGCTTCAGCGTCCGGCAGGGCGTCACGGTGCCGCCGTCGCTGCGCAACGTCTTCAAGGAACTGCGTGACGACCTCGGCGTGCAGCCGCCGGCGCACGGCGACCTGACGGGGTGGGCCTCGCAGGGCGTGCTGCTGCTCAACGCGGTGCTGACCGTGCGGGGTGGTGCACCCGCTTCGCACGCCGGTCGCGGATGGGAGCACGTCACCGACGCGGCAATCAAGGCCCTCGACGCCAAGGACGGTCGGGTCGTCTTCGTGCTGTGGGGCGCGTACGCGCGTAAGAAGGCCGGACTGGTGACCAGGGCGCACCACGTCGTACTGGAAGCCGGTCACCCCAGCCCGATGAACCCGCGCGGATTCCTCGGCAGCCGCCCGTTCAGCGGGGTGGACAAGGCGCTTGCGGACGCCGGCCTGGCGCCCATCCGCTGGGCCTGACCCGGCCGCCGGACGGGAGGCGGTCGGAATGCACGCACGGTAAGGTCTGGCGCGTGAGTACGCCACGCAAGACCCGCGTCGCCGTCGTGTTCGGTGGTCGTAGTTCAGAGCACGGGATCTCCTGTGTCAGCGCCGGAAGCATCCTCGCCGCGCTCGACCCCGACGAGTTCGAGGTCGTACCGATCGGCATCACTCGCGAGGGGCGCTGGGTGCTCACGGGCGGTGACGGACAGTTACTGGCCATCGAAGGTCGTAGTCTTCCCGAGATCACCGATGGCTCCGGCACCGCCGTCGTGCTCGCCCCCGATCCCACGGCGCGGGAGTTGGACGCCCGCGACGCGGTCAGCGGGTTGCACGACGTCGACGTCGTGTTTCCGGTCCTGCACGGGACCTACGGCGAGGACGGCACGATCCAGGGTCTGCTCGAGATGGCGGGCCTGCCCTACGTCGGCGCCGGCGTGTTCGCATCCGCGGCGGGCATGGACAAGGAGTTCACCAAGAAGCTGGCGGCGGCCGAGGGGATCCCGGTCGGGCCCTACGCGGTGCTGCGCGCCGGACAGTCGCTGTCCGAGGCCGACAAGGAGCGCCTGGGACTGCCCGTCTTCGTCAAGCCGAGTCGGGCCGGGTCCAGCTTTGGCATCACCAAGGTCAGCAACTGGACCGACCTGGAATCGGCGGTCTCACTCGCCCGCGAGATCGACCCGAAGGTCCTTGTGGAGGCTGCGATCGTCGGCTGCGAGGTCGAGTGCGGCGTCCTGGAGGGGGAGTATGGCGGGGCGCCCGAGGCGAGCCTGCCGGCCGAGATCCGGGTCGTGCGTGACCACGACTTCTACGACTTCGAGGCGAAATACCTCGACGACGCGTGCGAGTTCGACATTCCGCCGCGGTTGCCGGCCGCCGTGGTCGAAAAGATCCGGGAGTACGCCTGCCGTACGTTCACTGCGCTCGACTGCGCGGGCCTGGCCCGGGTCGACTTCTTCGTCACGCCCGAACTCGACGTGGTGCTCAACGAGATCAACACGATGCCGGGCTTCACACCGATCTCGATGTTCCCGCGGATGTGGGCCGCGTCGGGCCTGGAGTACCCGAAGCTCGTCGCCCGGCTCGTGCGTACCGCCCAGCGTCGCGGGACCGGCCTGCACTGATCGGCGTCAGCAGCCCGCCGGCACGGTCGCGGCTCGGGGAAGCGCGGCGCTGATCGGCGCGGAGAACTCGATCACCCATTGCCCGGGGCTGTGATACGCGCCGGGGACCGTCACCCGTACCGGGGTTTCCCGGTCGACCGTCGTCCACATGGTGCCGCCGTCACCTGGCTGGGAGTACCAGCAGACCCCGGACAGCGCGTACACGTCGGCGGTCTGCGGCAGTGAGATCGGCGGCACGCCGCAGGCCAGCGTGATGGGCGGATCTCCATACGCCGCGTTCTGGTCGGGGCCGGCCGTGACCGGGCGTCGGGGCCGATCACGCAACGCCCCGGGTAGGTGGGCCAGCAGTTCGCGGCAGGCGGCCGCCTGTGGCGGCGCCAGCGGCCGGGCCGGCATCGGCACGGGTGCCGTCGACTGCGGCCGGGGCGGTGCGGGCCGGTTGGTGTGGAAGCCCCCCAGCAACCAGAATGAAGCGATCCCGACGACGAGGGCGACCGGCAGGGCGATCAGCGTCGCCAGCCGAGCCGCGGTGGTGCCTTCAGCCATCTTCAGAGGTGTACTACCGAACAGGTCAGGGTGCGCGTGATGCCGGGCACGAGTTGGACCTTGCTCACGATCATTTTTCCCAACTCGTCGACGTTGTGCGCTTCAGTGAGCACGATGACGTCATAGGGCCCCGTCACAGCGTCCACCCGCACGACACCGGCGATGCCACTGATCGTCGTGGCCACCTCGCGCGCCTTTCCGACTTCGGTCTGGATGAGGATGTACGCCTGGACCACGACATGACTCCTTCCCGCGCCGCCCGGACGCGGCTCGCAGGTGAAACTACCGCACGGGGCAGTTGGCACGTGAGTCGTGCTTCGCGCTGCTGCCGGATAGGCAACAGTGTTGGTGTTGGCTATCCGGGTTGGTGTTGGCTATCCGGCAACAACGCAGAGCAAGGTACGGAAGGGAGTGGGGAGGATCGCGATGACGGTGGCGAACGCCGGCGAGTTCGGCCTGATCGCCCGGGTGACCGCACGGCTGCGGCCCGGCCGTGCGTGTCTGCTGGGGCCGGGTGACGACGCGGCTGTCGTCGCCGCGCCGGATGGACGGGTCGCAGCCTCCACCGACGTACTCGTCGAGGGCCGCCACTTTCGGCGGGACTGGTCGAGCGCCCGTGACGTGGGCCACCGGGCGGCCGCGGCGAACCTCGCCGACATCGCCGCCATGGGCGCGGTCCCCACCGCGTTGCTGGTCGCGCTGTGCGCCCCGCCCGATCTCGACGTGCGCTGGGCCGAGGAGTTGGCCGATGGGCTGGCCGCGGAGGCGTCCCTGGTCGACGCGGGGGTCGTGGGCGGGGACATGTCAGCGAGTCCCACGCTGACCATCGCGGTAACCGCACTTGGCGACCTGGGCGGTCGCTCGCCGGTCGTCCGGTCCGGTGCCCGCCCCGGCGATGTCGTGGCGCTCAACGGCCGGCTCGGGTATGCGGCGGCCGGCTATACCGTACTGACGCGCGGGTTCCGCACGCCGAAACTGCTGGTGGAGGCGTTCCGGCGGCCCGAGGTGCCCTATTCGGCCGGTCCGGAAGCGGCCCGTTGGGGGGCTACCGCCATGATCGACGTATCGGATGGGCTGCTCGCCGACCTCGGTCACATCGCGACAGCCAGCGATGTGGGTATCGACCTCAAGCGTGAGGCGTTCATCGTTCCCGACACGATGCGCAACGCGGCAGCGGCGCTGGGCGTCGACCCGTACCACTGGATTCTCGCTGGCGGAGACGACCACGCCCTCGCGGCGACGTTCCCCGCGGATGCGGCGCTGCCGGCCGGTTGGACCGTCGTCGGCACCGTCGGCGACGGGGCGGGCGGCGTGACCGTCAACGGCAGGGCGTACCGGGGCGGGGCCACCGGCTGGGATCACTTCAGGTGAGGCTCGGTCGGTAAGGCACAAATCGCCTCGTACCCTTTACTCGTGACCGCGATTGACATCAGGACGACCCGCTTCGACGACCCCGTGGCCCGTACGATGATCGAGGCCGCGCTGGCCGACCTGGGCGCTCGGTACGGGGGCACAGGGGACGCCACCCCGGTCGACGCGAACGAGTTCGAGCCGCCGACGGGTCGCTTCCTGATGGCCTGGATCGACGGCGTACCGGCCGGCTGCGGTGGCTGGCGCACCCTCGTCGAGGACGACGTCACGGCCGAGATCAAGCGGATGTACACGGCACCCCCCTGCCGCGGCAGGGGCGTGGCGTCCGCCGTGCTGCGGGCGATCGAGGACAGCGCCCGCGAGGCGGGCAAGAAGCGGGCGGTGCTGGAGACCGGCGACCGCCAGCCGGAGGCGATCGCGCTCTATCGCAAGCTGGGGTACGAGCGGGTGCCCAACTTCGGCTTCTACAAGGACTACCCCGACTGCCTCTCGTTCGGGCGCCTGCTCTAACAACTATCTCGGCAGCACATGTCCCGGGTACGCGTAACCGCCGGGGTCGCCCAGTGGCGTCCGGCGGTTAGCGAACAGAGCGTGGGGTCAGGCCCGGGCGACCTTGCCAGCCTTCAGGCAGGAGGTGCACACCTGGACACGGCGGGTCGTGCCGCCACCGGCCGGGGTCCGCACCGTCTGGATGTTGGGGTTCCAGCGGCGGTTAGTCCGCCGGTGCGAGTGGGATACGTTGTGGCCGAAGCCCGGCCTCTTGCCACAGACGTCGCACACGCTAGCCACTGCAGTCTCCTGGGTTGATCGTGATTGGTCGCCCGCTGATCGTTGCGGACAACCTGTCGAGAGTACCTGACGCCTGGCGGCCCGGCCAACCGGTCGCGACCGGCCCGGGGCGGTGCCCGGAGGACCGCCCTTGTTCGGAGGCGGTGGGGCGAATGTCGTACGTCGGCACTAGGCTTTCCGGACGTGCTGGACACCCTCAATGCCACAGTCGTACGCGACTGGTGCGCCGCCGGGCTGGAGCGGCTGCGCCGGCACCAGCACGAGATCGACGAGCTCAACGTCTACCCGGTCCCCGACGGTGACACGGGCACCAATCTGGTCCTCACGATGACGGCCGCGTGCGAGGCGCTGGCGGCGGAGCCGCACCGGGCCTCCGACCGGATCACGGCGCTCGGCCGGGTCCTGCAGTCGCTGGCCCGCGGCGCGCTGCTCGGTGCCCGGGGCAACTCGGGGGTCATCCTGTCGCAAATGTTCGCAGGCATGGCCGAGACGCTGGCGGAGGTGCCCGCCGCCGGTGGTCGTGCCTTCGCCGCGGCGCTCGATCGGGCTGCGGTCTCGGCGTGGGAGGCGGTGGTCGACCCGGTGGAAGGGACCATCCTCTCGGTGGCGCGGGCCGCAGCCGACGCGGCCCTGGCCGTTGAGCGCGACGACGCGGTGGCCGTGGTCTGCGCCGCTTCGGGTGCCGCCCGGGCGGCTCTCGCGCGAACCCCGCAGCAGTTGCCGGCGCTGGCCCGCGCCGGTGTCGTGGACGCCGGCGGGCGCGGCCTTGTCGTCCTGCTCGACGCGCTGGTCGAGGTGGTGACCGGGGACGCGCCGCCCGAGACGCGCACGCCCGACGCGATACCACCCTCGCGCCGGACGGCCGTGACGGCGGCCCGGGAGACCGGCTCCGACGAGTACGCCTACGAGGTGCAGTACCTTCTCGACGCGCC
>JAOPWA010000468.1 GCA_025965915.1 Dactylosporangium sp.
CGACAGGTCCATCTTGTCGTTGATCCGGCCGCAGGCCGAGCACATGCGGGTGGACGGGAAGAACCGATCCACCCGGCCGAACGTGCGCCCGTACCGGGCGGCCTTGTACTCCAACATGCCTGTGAACGACGCCCATCCGGCGTCGTGGACGCTCTTGGCGAGCCTGGTCCGGCCGAGACCGACAACGCACAGGTCCTCGACGTACACCGCTTGGTTGTCGCGGATGATCTGCGTGGAGAGTTTGTGCTGCCAGTCTCGCCGGGTGTCGGCCACCCGGGCGTGGGCGCGGGCGACTTTGACGACGGCCTTCTTGCGGTTCTGACCGCCTCGCTGCTTGCGGGACAGGTCCTGCTGCAACCGGCGCAGCTTGCGGGCCGCCCGGCGCAGGAACTTGGGTGCTGCCACCTTGGTGGCGTCGGAGAGGACCGCGAAGTGGGTCAGCCCCAGGTCGATGCCTACCTCCGAGTCGACCAGCGGCAACGCCTCGTCCTCGCATGTCTGCACGACGAACGAGGCGAAGTACCGTCCGGCCACGTCCCTGATCACCGTGACCGAGCTGGGCTCGGCCGGGAGTCGGCGGGACCAGCGCACATTCACGTCGCCGATCTTCGGCAGCCGCAGCCGGCCGTTGTCCAGCACCGCGAATCGGGCGTTGGCGGTGAACCGGATGGCCTGCCGGTTGTCCTTGCGGGAACGCAACCGGGGCGGCGACACCTTGCGGCCCTTGCGCTTGCCGGTGACCGAGGCGAAGAAGTTGCGGTACGCGGTGTTCAGATCGGCCAGTGCCTGCTGGAGCACGACCGAGGACACCTCACCCAGCCATGCCCGCTCCGGCGTCTGCTTGGCCTGCGTGATGACCCGCTTGGACAGGTCCCCGTCCGAGATGTACTTTCCGCCGTTCTCCCTGGCCGTCTGGCGTGCGCGCAGCCCGTCGTTGAACACCACCCGGGCGCACCCGAACGCCCGCGCCAGCGCCTCGCGCTGGGCGGGGTCCGGATAGAGCCGGAAGTTGTAACGGAGCTGCACGTACAACACTGTACGGCAATGTACGATCACTGTCATGACCGACACGAACGAGATCCGCGCAAGCGACCTGCGGCAGAACCTGGCCGAGGTGCTGAACAACACCGCCGTCCACGGCCGCATCACCTACGTCACCCGTAACGGCCGCCGGATCGCCGCCATCGTGCCGGTGCCGGTGGCCGAGCAAGTCGACACCCGCAAGGTCTAAGGCACGCTCGGGCCCGGGCGGCCCTCCCGCGCGGGCCTTCACCCCCGCCCTGAAGGGCGGAGCACTGGCCCGCATCCCGGTAGCACATCCGGCGGGGCCGCCTCGGGTTGTCCACAGCCACCCTCGCTGTCCACAGCAGTACGCCGGGGCCCGCGAAGTTCGGCGCCCTTGCTCTAGCTTTCCGCGCATGTTCGCATCACGCCGAGAAACCGCCGACGACGACGATGTGCGGGACCGGTTCATCCGCGTTGTCGGCCTGCCGGAGGTCGAGGACATCGACGCACAGCCGGCGCCGGTCGCGGCCGATCCACCATCTCCTGTCGGAACGGGCGGGCTGCGCGGGGCGTTGGGCACACTCGACCCAGGTCGCCGTGGTGTCCGTGCGATCGCCGCGGTGGCCGTGGTCGCCGTCGCGGTCGCCGGCTTTCTGGCCTGGCGGGCCCGGCCACAGGTGGAGCCGGTCAGCGCCCGCACCGAACCGTCGGCGGCGACAAGCCCGTCGAACGGCGCCTCCGGTGCCGTCGTGGTCGCGGTGACCGGCCGTGTACGACGTCCTGGGCTGGTCCGGTTGCCCGGCGGTTCGCGGGTCGCCGACGCGATCGAGGCGGCCGGTGGGATCCTGCCGGACACCGACCTGTCATTCGTCAACCTGGCCCGAAAGCTCGCCGACGGCGAACTCGTCACGATAGGCCTCAACCCGCCACCCGGTGTCGCCGCCGGACCGGACGGTGCCGGCCTGCTCGGCGGCGCGGCCGGGCCGCTCAACCTCAATACCGCGACCGCCGCCCAGTTCGAGGCGTTGCCGGGCATCGGCCCGGTTCTCGCCCAGCACATCGTCGACTACCGCACCCGGCACGGTCAGTTCCGCTCGGTCGACGAGCTACGCCAGGTCGAGGGCCTCGGAGGCGCCCGGTTCACCCAGATCAAGCCGCTGGTGACGGTGTGAGCACGGGCACGCTTCCGGATCTACGGCTCGCCGGCGTCGCCGCGGGTACCTGGCTGGCCGCGCTCGCGACGCTGCACCTGTCCTGGCGGGCCGGGGTGGTGCTGGCTGGGGTAGCCGGTGTCGCCGTCGTTGTCGTGTTTGTCAGCAGTGGGGCTGTCAGCAGTGGGGCTGTCAGCAGTGGGGCTGTCGGCAATTGGGCCGTCGGCAGTGGGCTGGCCGCTCGGATGGCCGCGATCGGTGTACTGATCGGCATCGTCACCGGCGCCGGGGTCACCGCGTCCCGGGTGGCCCTGCGCGATGCCGGGCCGGTCGCCACACTCGCCCACCAGCGCGCCACTGTGCGCGCCGACCTGGTGGTCACCGACGATCCGCGTCTGACGCGGGGAGTCGTCGGTCGGCCCGCCCAGTACGCGATCGCCGCCGATCTGACCCGGCTGCGGGTGACCGGCCGGCCGGCGCTGCGCCTGTCGGTGCGGGTACTGGTACTTGGAGGTGACCCTGCCTGGCCGGGCGTACTGCCCGGGCAGCGGGTGGTGGTCGAGGGCCGGCTCGGAGCGCCGCGCGGGGGAGACCTGCGCTCGGCCGTCCTGACGGCCCGGGGCGCGCCACAACTCGTGGGTCGGGCGTCATGGGCCCAGCGGGCGGCGGGGCGACTGCGTACCGGCCTGCGGCGGGCGTGCGCGCCGTTGCCGCCGGAGCCCGGTGGGCTCCTGCCCGGACTGGTCGTCGGCGACACCACGCGCCTGGAGCCGGCCGTGGCGGACGACTTCCGGACGACCGGCATGACTCACTTATTAGCCGTATCGGGATCAAATGTCGCGATTGTGATCGGCGTCGTGCTCGGCCTGGCCCGCTGGTGCCGCGCCGGTCCACGGCTGGCCGCCGCTGTCAGCGTCGTCGCGCTGGTCGGCTTCGTGATCCTGGTCCGCCCGTCGCCGAGCGTCCTGCGCGCCGCAGCCCTCGGCGCGCTCGCGCTGGTGGCGCTCGCAAGCGGGCGCCCGCGTTCGGCGGTCCCCGGGCTCGCCGCCGTGGTCGTACTGCTTGTCCTCGTCGATCCGCAACTGGCCGGCGAGCCGGGATTCGCGCTGTCGGTCCTTGCCACGGCGGGTCTGCTGCTGATCGCGCCCGGGTGGCGGGACGCGCTGCGCCGCCACCGGGTACCGGCGGGGCTGGCAGAGGCCATCGCGGTGCCGGCGGCCGCACAGCTCACCTGCGCGCCGGTGATCGCCGCCCTGTCGGGCACCATCGGGATCGTCGCCGTGCCCGCCAACCTGCTCGCCGTACCGGCCGTCCCACCGGCCACCGTGCTGGGCGTCGCCGCGGCGCTGCTGTCACCGGTGTGGCCGGCCGGGGCCGAACTCGCGGCATGGCTGGCCGCCTGGCCGGCGCGCTGGCTCGTCCTCGTCGGTCACTACGGCGCGCAGACGCCCGCAGGTGTCGCTCCGTGGCCAGCCGGCGCGGTGGGTGGGGTTCTGCTCGCGGGCGTCCTCCTCGCGTTGCTGGTCGCCGCCCGGCACCGGCTGGTACGCCGGCTGGCCGCCGTCGTGACGGCCGCGGCCGTCGTGGGCACGATGCCGGTACGGCTGGTCGCCCCGGGCTGGCCGCCGCCGGGGTGGTTGATGGTGGTGTGTGACGTGGGTCAGGGTGACGCGGTGGTGCTTCCGGTCACGCCGGGCCAGGCCGTGGTCGTCGACGCCGGTCCCGACCCGACCGCGGTCGACGCGTGCCTGCGCCGGCTCGGCGTCCACCACGTACCGCTGCTGGTGGTCAGTCACTTCCATGCCGACCACGTCGGTGGGGTGGACGGCGTGTTCCGGGACCGTACGGTCGGCGCGGTGGTGACCACCGCCCACCCCGAGCCGGCCCTCGGACACCGCCAGGTGCTCGCGGCCGCCGCCGCGCGACACACCCCGGTACGGGCGGCGGTGCCGGGTGAGGTCTACACGAGCGCCGGGCTGCGCCTGGCCGTACTGGGACCGGGCCGGCCGCTGGTCAACACCCGGTCGGACCCGAACAACAACTCGCTGGTCCTGCGCGCCACCGCCCGCGGGCACTCACTGCTGCTGGCCGGGGATGCCGAGGAGGACGAGCAGCAGACGCTCCTGGGCGACCCGGTGCGGGTGGACGTGCTGAAGGTGGCGCACCACGGCTCCGCCTTCCAGAGCCCGCAGTTCCTCGACGAGGTACACCCGTCGGTCGCGCTCGTCTCGGTCGGCGCCGGCAACGCGTACGGGCACCCCAACCTGGGCGTACTCGATCGGCTTGCCCGAGGTGGGGCGAGGGTGCTGCGTACCGACCTCTCCGGTGACCTGGCCGCCGTCGACGTGGACGGGCAGCTGGCCGTGGCGGTTCGCGGGCCCGCCCCGGTCGGCGGCCGGCCGCAGCGCCCGAAGGGGTAACGACCGTTGCCGACCCGGCCGTCCGTGCGACGATGGCTGCCGTGCCTCCAAAGCTGTCCGCCGACGTGCGCCTCGTTCTCGGCGACGAGGAACTCCTCGTAGCCAGGGCGGTGAGCGAGGCGATCGCGACCGCTCGCGCCGCCGAACCCGATGCCGAGCTCGGCCAGTACGCGGCCAGTGAACTGGTGCCCGGCGAGTTGGCCGAGATGACCAGTCCCTCCTTGTTTGGAGGGCGGCGGATCGTCGTCGTCCGTAACGGCCAGG
This sequence comes from Dactylosporangium sp., assembly GCA_025965915.1. GTDB lineage: Bacteria > Actinomycetota > Actinomycetes > Mycobacteriales > Micromonosporaceae > Planosporangium. Next base: position 4,841 of record JAOPWA010000468.1, read on the forward strand.
ACGCCAAGAAGGACCTGGCCGCCGCGCTGCTCCGGTACGCCCGTGATCCCGACCCCGATGTCTCCCTCGTCATCACGCACGCGGGCGGCGCCAAGGGCAAGGCACTGGCCGACGGGCTGCGCGATGCGGGCGCCAGGGTCATCCCCGCCGCGCGCATCACCCGCCACCGGGAACGGGTCGACTTCGTCCGTGCCGAGGTGCGCCGGCTCGGTGGCAAGTGTGCCGAGGACGCGGCCGAGGCCCTGATCGTCGCTGTCGGCAACGACCTACGGGAACTGGTGGCCGCCTGTTCCCAACTGGTCGCCGATACCGATGGACGGATCGGCGCCGACACCGTCGCCCGCTACTACCGTGGGCGCGCGGAAGTCAGCGGATTCACGGTGGCGGACGCGGCCATGGTGGGTGATGTACCGGCTGCGCTGGAGGCGCTGCGCTGGGCGCTGCACGTCGGCGTCGACCCCGTGCCGATCGCCGACGCGCTGGCCGACGGGGTGCGCAGCGTGGCCCGGGTGGCCTCGGCCGGGCGTGGGAACGCCTACCAGTTGGCGAGCACTCTGGGCATGCCGGCCTGGAAAATTGAACGTGCTCAGCGTCAAGCCCGTGGCTGGACACCCGAGGCGCTCGTGGATGCCATGCGGGTGGCCGCTGACTGCAACGCCGCCGTCAAGGGCGGCTCCGACGACCGCGGGTACGCCTTGGAGCGGGCGGTCTTCGCTGTCGCGGCGGCCCGAAACGGAGGCGGAGTGCGGTGAGTCGAGGCGGATTGTTGATCCGAGACCGGTTGGGCGCCCGGATCCGGACACGCCAAAACGCCGCCGGGCCATAAGCCCAGGCGGCGTCGCGAGGCGCCGAAAGGTGGAAGCTCAGGCCGCCAGCGACGACAGGCGCTTGGCGATGGCCGACTTGCGGTTGGCCGCCTGGTTCTTGTGGATGACGCCCTTGCTCACGGCCTTGTCCAGCTTGCGCGTGGCCTCGCGCAACAGCGTGGTCGCCTGCTCGGCGTCGCCAGTCGCGGCGGCCTCGTTGAACTTGCGGACAGACGTCTTCAGAGCAGACTTGACCGACTTGTTGCGCAGCCGGCTCTTCTCGTTCTGCCGGTTGCGCTTGATCTGAGATTTGATGTTCGCCACGCGACAGCCTCGTCAAGGTAGTTCGGGTTGGAGTCGAATGCGCATATCGAGACGCTGCCTCAGCAATGCGCGAAGAGCCAGGTTACCAGGTGGGGGGGCAACCGGCCAAAACGGTGGCCGATCGAGGGGGCTGGGCCCGCGGGTTCCTCACGCCCGGGCCGAGGGTGATCAGCGCGGGTTCGCCGATGGCCCGCTTGAGGTCGCGGACGGCCCGGTCGGGTTCGCGGACGGCCCGGTCGGGTTCGCCGGCCGGGGGAGGGCACTGCCCTTGAGGTAGTCCTCCCAGCTCACGTCCCAGTCCGTCCAGCCATCGCCCCACTCCAGGCCGCGCTCGGTGCCTTTGACGATCACCGGGTCACCCACGTGCGTCTGGTGCCACAGCCAGTCGGCGTTCTGCATCGAGATGTTGGTGCAGCCGTGCGAGACGTTGACGTGGCCCTGCTCGTCGACCGACCACGGGGCGGCGTGGATGTACTGCCCACCCCAGGTCAACCGCTGCGGCCACTCGACCTTGGTGCGGTAACCGTCATTCGAGTCGACCGGAACACCGTAGGTCGAGGAGTCGAACCACTCCCACTCGTTCTTGACCATCACGATCATGTTGCCGCTGGACGAGGGGGCGCTCGGCTTGCCCAGGCTCACCGGCATCGTCTTGATCTCCTGGTCGTTACTGGTGACCGACATCATCTTGGTCGCGTTGTCGATGGTCATGACGAACTTGTCGCCGATGGAGGCGCGTACCGTCAGGTCGGTCACGCCGTAGGCGTCGCCTCCGAACGGCAGGCCCCCGGTGGCGAGTCGGATGGACAGCTTGGTGCCGGCCTTCCAGTACTCGCGGGGCCGGAAGTGGGCCTCATGGCCGTTGAACCAGTTCCATACCCCCTCCTGCGCCGGCTCGCTCGAGACCAGCAGCCGCTTCTCGACATTGGCCCGCTGGTCCTTGGAGATGTCGGTGCCAAAATTGACCACCACGGGCATGCCGACGCCGTAGGTGAGGTCATCGCCGAGTTGGCTGCGCACCGATACAAGGTTGTCGGGCCGGTCCATCGTGGTGAACGCGACCGTCTTGGCGGTTTCCTTGCCGTCGGTGCCGACGGCCGAGACCTTTGCCGTGTACCGGGTGGAGTACTTCAGCTGCGCGTTCGGCATCCAGGACGAGCCGTCTGGTCGCATCGCACCCTCGATGCTCGCACCGGCGGCGTCGGTGAGACTCACGGTGGTCGACCGTGCGTTCTCGGTCCGGAAGGCGACCTCCGCGGACGTGGGTACGTCCGCGGCGCCGTCGGCGGGGGAGTTGATAGCGGCGGTCGGCGTGGCCGGAGCGCTGGTGGTGGGGGTCGGGAGACCGCCCTTGGCGCCGGGCGAGGACATGGCGGACTTACCCGAGCCGCAGCCGGTAAGGGCCAGAAGCCCAGCCAGCACGACCACCACCCCCAACCGGTACGGCCGCCGTCGGGTCGTCGTCTGCCTCATGGTTGTCTCCCCGTCCCAAAGTCTGGGCATTATGGTGCCTCAGTAGCGCCACCTTCGAGGTCCCCTCTTCGGACCGTCGACCGAGCCCCCGGCGGGATGAGGGGAATGGGTTGGGAGAGGGCGTAATGGGCGTGCTATCGTTTCCTCCGTTCCAGTGAGCGCCGCTAGCTCAATTGGCAGAGCAGCGGACTCTTAATCCGCGGGTTCGGGGTTCAAGTCCCTGGCGGCGCACCACAGGAGGCAGGCCCTGAGCTGGCGTTTCTCGCCGGTCCGGGGCCTGTTTTGTCTGTGCCGGCGGTGGGCGGGTGCTCGGTGGGTGCTCGGGAGCGGTTGGACCGGTGGGGCTGGCCTGGGAAT
>JAOPWA010000498.1 GCA_025965915.1 Dactylosporangium sp.
CGACAGGCCGAACAGCACCACGAACAGGAACAGCGGCAACCAGGACACGACCGCGTCCATCGAACGGAAGCCCAGGATGCCCTCGGCCCAACTGCCCTGGAAGACCAGGGTCACCAGGCCGTACGCCGCCCCGGCAGACAGCAGGTTCAACCCGATCGCGGTGAGCGCGATGACGATCGATCGGAACGTGTACGCCATCACCAGGAACGTCAGCAGCAGCACGAACCCGATGACGATCGGCAGCTTCTCCCTGACGTGCTGGGCGTAGTCGACGCTGGCGGCGACGAAGCCACCCACGGCGTACTCGGCGCCCGTCACCTTGCCGATCGTCGCCGGGGCGAGGTCGCGCCGCACCACATCCAGCGAGCGGGCCGCCTCGGCGCTGCGCCCGGCGTACGGCGTGGCCAGGTCCATCATGGTGATCCGGCCGTCGGCCGACGTCTGGATTTCCAGCCGCTCATCGACGGCGAACAGCTTGTTCGCCGATGCCCGCGTAGCCAGATCCTTCAATGCGGTTTTGACCTGCGCGGCCTTGTCGGCCGGCGCCTTCACCGCGATCAGGTGCGTGGTGCCGGTACTGGGGAACGCCGCGGTGAGCCGGTCGTAGGCCTGCATGGGCGCCGTGGTGCGTGGCAGGTCCTCGCTGCCCGGGAACTTGAGTTTCATGTTCAGTGCCGGCGCGGCCAGGGCGAGCAGCGCGAGAACGGAGATCACCAGCGTCGCCAGTGGTGCGCGCAGCGCCGGGCGCAGGATCGCCGGCCACAACTTGGGCTCGCCGCGGCGCGCGGTCAGCCGCCACAGCACCGGGATGCGCAGCTTGTCGACCCAGCGACCGAGTTTGGCGAGGATCGCGGGGAGCACGGTCAGCGAGCCGATGACCGCCACCAGGACGACCAGGATCGAGCCGACCGCCAGGGAGGAGAAGACCGCGTCGCGGGCCAGGAACAGGCCGGCCATCGCGATGACAACGGCGATACCGGAGACGACGACCGCGTGACCGGAGGTCTCGGCGGCCAGTTCGATCGCGTCGAGGTGCGAGTGGCCCTTGGCCCGTTCCTCGCGTTCGCGGCGCAGGTAGAACAGCGAGTAGTCGACGCCGACCGCCATGCCGATCAGCAGGATGACGCTACTGGTGGTGTCGGTGCCGGGGATGAAGTGCGAGGCCAGGTTGGACAGGCCGAGCGCGCCGAGGACAGACGAGATCGCGAGTACGACCGGCACGCCGGCGGCGATCAGCGCGCCGAACGCGACCAGCAGGATGACCAGCGTGGCGGGCAGGCTGAGTAGCTCCGCCTTCTGGAAGTCCTTGCCGAGGGTCTCGTTGAGCGCCTTGTCGATCGACGGTCCGCCCGTCTCCTCGACGCGTACGGCCTGGTGGGTTTTCTGCACCTCGGCCGTGATATCGCGCAGCGGCTGGACCCGGTCGGATGCCGTCTTGGGGTCGCCGGCCATGGTTACCACCACGAGCAGCGCCTGCCCGTTGCGGGCGGGGGTGGGGCCGTCGACCTTCGTGATGTCGCCGCGGGTGCGCAGGCGGCTCATGGTGTCGTCGGCGGCGGCCTTCGCGGCCGCTTGGTCGAGGTTGCCCGTGCGCGCCGTGATGAGCACGTTCTCGGTCGCCGGGTTGTTGAAATGCCCCTGGTCGACGATCAGGCCGGCGCGGCCGGCCTCGCCGATCGCGTCGTCCTGGGCGGAGGTCTTTTGGAAGCCGGCAACGCTGCCGAGCCCGAAACACAACGCGACGAACAACGCCCACAGCGCCATAGCTCGCCATGGATGGGTCGCGCTCCACCGCGCCACCCGTACCGTTAACGGCTTTCTTGTCACAGCCGGCGTCCTTCCAGGATTTCTCGCTCGGGGATTTCTCGTCGAAGACGCCAATGACGCTATGGGCGAGGTGATCACCTGGCATCCGGGAGAAGCCCTGCGCGTACCCGGAGCGGGCGAACGGGGAAGCCCCCGGACGTGCTCAGGGTAGGACCCTGAGAGGGGTGCGCCCGAGTCGGTTGGTTCCGCCTATGTCGGCTTTCGCAAAGCGGCACCGGGGGAGAGCTTGCTTACCGTGAAGTAATGAGCTATCGCGCCGGAGGGCGGGAATTGCATATTTCATGCTAATACATGTGAATGTCTGGTCTTCGCGTTTCGTGATCTCAACGTAATTTTTCAGTAGCCGTGTGTTGCCATGGCGCGTTCGGAGCTGATGACAGATATTGGAAGGGATAACGCCCGCACTGTTGTGAGCTACCAGACGCCGGCCGACCGTTGGTTCTTGCGCGGTTGCCTGGATGGGGGTCCGGGGCCTGACGTCGACCCAGACAGGGGGAGGGTTGATCCGTATCCTGCTCGGACAGGAAGGAAGGGTGTGGCGCGAAGCGCTCGCCGCGGTGTTGTCTCTGGAAGAAGACTTCGAGGTGGTTGCCGAACTGGCTCAGACCGACGAGGTGGCGGTTGTCGCGGCCAGGAAGCGGCCGGAGGCGGTCGTGCTCGACCATGCGCTGCCCGGATCCCTCACCATGCCTGATCTGTGCGAGAAGCTGGGCGTGTCCGTGCCGCGGTCCGCCGTTCTGGTCCTGATGGATCAGCGGGGCGGCGCCTTGAGCACAGCCCTGGCCAGGCTGGCGCCGCGGGTGGGGGTTCTCGCGACCGATTCGACACCGTGGCAGGTGGCCGAGAGCGTGCGCCAGTTGGTTCGTGGCGAGCCGGTGCTCGACGCCAAGGTCGCCGTGGCGGCGCTGACCGCCAGAGGCAACCCGCTGACCGACCGGGAGCGTGAGGTGCTTCGCCTTGCCGCGGACGGTGCCCCGGCCAAGGAGATCGCGATGGAGCTCTTTCTGAGCGCCGGCACGGTCCGCAACTACCTTTCGCGGGTCATTGCCAAGACCGGAGGGCGTACCAGGATCGAGGCCATCCGGGTCGCTCAGGCATCGGGGTGGATCTGATCGGCGGTGGCCAGGACCGGTCGGACCTCCCAGTGGCCGAGCAGCTCCTGGTAGAGCGGCGAGGTAGCCAGCAGGGTGTCGTGATCGCCGACCGCGGCGCCCACGCCGTCGAGTACGAGGACGCGGCGGGCACGCAGCGCCGAGCTCATCCGGTGCGCGATGACGATCAGCGTCCCACCGCGCCCGGCGAACGCCTCTTCGGCCCGCCGCTCAGCGCGCGGGTCGAGGTGACAGGTGGCTTCGTCGAGCACGGCCACCGGCGCGGGTGACAGGTACGCGCGTACCAGCCCGACGAGTTGCCGCTCGCCGGCGGAGAGCTCCGCCGGCGACAGGTCCGCCCGCAGGCCACCCACGCGGGCGACCAGGGCGTCGGCGCCGACCGCGTAGACCGCGTGAGCCACCTGCGCCGGCGTGGCGGTCGGCCGCAGGTAGGTGAGGTTGTCCCATACCGTACCGGTGAAGACGTAAGCCTCCTGCGGAATCAGCACCCGGGCGGAGACCATCCGGTTCGCGGCCAGCCGGGCGACCGGTACGCCGCCGAGCAGCACCATCCCGGCGTCGGGGCGCAGCAGCCCGCACAGCAGGCTGGCGAGGGTCGACTTCCCGACGCCGCTCGGCCCCACCACGGCCAGGTGATCCCTCTCGGGCACCACCAGGTCGAGCCGGCGCAGCACCGGGGCGGCGTGCGGCCCGTACGCGAACGTCAGCGATCGGGTGGCTAGCTGGTACCCGGCGCCCGCCACGGCGTGCGCCGTCCCCCCGCCGGCTACCCGCCCGACGGCCGCCCGTCCGACGGTCGCTCGACCGACGGCTGCCCGACCGACGGCTGCCCGACCGACGGTTGCCCGCCCAACCGCCGCTCGCCCGACGGCTACCGGCCGGTTGGCCTTCGGCTGATTGACCGGCGGGCCGCCGGCGTCCAGGATGCGGCCGAGCGTCACCACGAAGCGCAGGCCACTGCCGCCCATACCCTGCACAACCGCACCCAGCGCCGGCTGCAGTCCACTCAGGACATACGTGAGGCCGCCGATGATGGCACCTGCGGTGAGCCCCCGCCGGACCAGCCAGGGCCCGGCGGCCAGCACGAGCACGAGCGGAAGCCAGCCGCCGACGGCAAAGCAGAGGGTACGTACGGCGCTGACACGAGCGAGGGCCCGCTCGGCGGCCGCCGCTTCCCGGATCGGCTCGGTTGCCATGCCCACCGCGTGCGCCTCGCCGCCGCAGGCGACCACGTCGCGGGTACCGGCCAGCACGGCGCCCGCCGTGGTGGCCAGCCGCTCGTCGGCGCGGATGTACTCCCGTTGCGCATTGGTGGCCATGCCGAGGCTGACCATGTACATGGCACAGCCGAGGGCGAACGGCGGAAGGACAAGCAGCAGGATGACCGGCGCCAGCGACGACAGCCCGACGACCGCGCCGATGAGCATGACCAGGAAGTTGCGCAGTACCAGGATCATGCCGCCGTACGAGTCACGCACGATCTCCACCTGGTGGGTCAGTCGGGCCACGGCGCCGTCGTCGGGCCGGCCGGAGACGGCGTGACGGAGCGCGCCGCCGACCACGAGGTGCACCAGTTCGTCGCGGAACGGTTCGACCAGGTCGCCCAGGTGCCGGTATACCTGCCGTGCACCGACCGCGCCGACCACGGCGGCCGCCAGGAGGGCGGCCAGCCAGGCCAGCCCTACCAGCGGATGGCCGGCCAGGAAGCCCCGGTCGAGGGCGCGGGCCACGGCGAGGCCGGAGACCATGGCGGGAAGCGTCTCCGGAACCGACCAGAGCGCGAGGGACGCAAGCGGCCGCCGCCACAGCGCGGCGCCGCCGACCCGCAGTTCCCGCCTCACCGGTCCGGCCTCACTGGAACACCGCGCGGTACTCCGGGTCCTCCCACAGCCACTGGTGCGGGCCGATGGCGCGGATCCGGCCCCCGACCAACCACACCACCAGGTCGGCGCGGGCCGCGACGGCGGCCCGATGGGTGACGATCAGGCGGGTACGCCCCCCGTGGTAGTGGGTCAGCGCCCGGCTGATCTGCATCTCGGTCACCATGTCGAGACTGGAGGTCGCGTCGTCGAGTACCAGCAGCCGGCCGGCGGGCCAGGCGCGGGCCAGGCCCAGCCGCTGTGCCTCGCCGCCCGACATGGGGGCGTCGGCCAGCGCTGTGTCGTACCTCTCCGGCAGCCTGCTGACGAAGTCGTGGGCGCGGGTGGCGCGGGCCGCAGGCAGGACCAATCGTGCGTCCCGGCCCGCGCTGATCGCCTCGCCGACGCTTCTGCCGAGCAGCACCGGGCGCTCGAAGGCGACGCCGATCGCGGCTCGCAGCGCGTCGTGGCGAAGCTCGCGCAAAGGCATCCCGTCCAGCAGCACGACGCCGTCGTCGGGGTCCAGCAGCCGGGCGGCCAACGCGGCGAGTACCGACTTGCCCGCACCCGTCGGTCCGACCACCGCGATCTCGGTGCCGCCGGGGATGGTGAGGTAGACGTCGTCCAGTACGAGCGCGTCGCCCATGCGTACCGTGACACCGCGCAGTTCCAGCTTTCCGGGGCCGGGCGGCATGCTGAGCACCCCGTAGCCCAGGGCGGACTCGGTCAGCACCTCGTCGGCCCGCCGCACGCCGGCTTTCGCGCGGGCCAGCCGGCCGAGCACGCCGGTCAGCCCTCCGAGGCCCGCGCCCAGCGACGCGTACTGGCTGGCGGCGAACAGCT
>JAOPWA010000499.1 GCA_025965915.1 Dactylosporangium sp.
ACGATGTGGACGGTGGCCGTTGTAGTGAGCCACGTACTCGCTGAGGACCGCCGCCAGCTGTCGCTCGCCGACGATGAGCATCCGGTCGGCGCTCATGACCGTTGCGCAGGGCTCGATCTCGCACAGAACCGCAGTTCAGACGGCCGGACCGAGTATTCGAGCCCGACAGGGTCGAACGCTCGCTTCGCGGCAGGTGAGCGCGAGAGAGTCACGTTGCGGCGGACAGTCAGGCCGTCAATTCGCCGCCATGGTGGGCGCATCGACGTGCGCGGCGAGGTCGTCGCTGGTGTGGTCGGGAAGGTCCCGGTCGGTGTGGTCGGCGTGGAACAAGGCCTCGCCGAGTAGGGCTTTCACGTGTACGTCGGCGGCTGAGTAGTACACGAAGGTACCCTCGCGGCGGCCTCGGACCAGGCCGGACAGGCGCAGCTTGGCCAGGTGCTGGCTGACCGCGGTGGGCGCGGCGCCGACCAGCTCGGCGAGGCAGGCCACCGACGACTCGCCCTGCAGCAACGCCCACAAGATCTTGATGCGCGTCGGGTCGGCGAGCAGCCGGAAACCCTCGGCGGCGAGATGGACCTGCTCGTCGTTGGGCATTTGAAAATCCGGCAGCGAGGTGTGCACGCACCTAGCCTAGCCGATACCTCCGTGCCTGCCTGTCTAGCTGCTTGGCTACCTGCGTGACTACGCATGTACTGTTGCCGGCGTGACGACAGTAGAGAGACTCCAGTCGCCGGAACTGGCCTCGCGGCAGCTGGATCGGGCCGCGCGGCGGTCGCCTTTGCGGCGGCTGTGGGATCTGGCCGAGGTGCGCTGGGCGAGCCTGGCGACCGTGCTGTTCGCGGCCGGCGGCCTGGCGCAGCTGCTCGGGTTGCCGCGGCCGGTGTGGTGGGCGCTGTATCTGGCCTGCTACGCCGCCGGCGGCTGGGAACCTGCTCTCGCGGGCTTGCGGGCGTTGCGGGACAGGACCCTGGATGTGGACCTGCTGATGATCGTCGCCGCGCTGGTCGCGGCCGGGATCGGGCAGGTCTTCGACGGCGCCCTGCTGATCGTCATCTTCGCCACGTCCGGCGCCCTGGAGGCGTTCGCCACCGCCCGCACCGCCGACTCGGTGCGCGCCCTGCTCGACCTCGCCCCGGAGCGGGCCACCCGGGTGCGCCCCGACGGCGGCGAGGAGGCCATCGACACCGCGGACCTGACCGTCGGGGACGTGGTGCGGGTACGCCCCGGCGAGCGCATCGGCGCCGACGCCGTGATCGTGGACGGGACCAGCGAGGTCGACCAGGCCACCATCACTGGCGAGCCGCTGCCGGTGGCCAAATACCCCGGCGACGAGGTGTTCGCCGGCACCCCCAACGGCACGGGTTCGTTCACTGCCCGGGTGCACCGCCCGGCCGGCGAGTCGGTGATCGCCCGCATCGTCGCCCTTGTCGAGGAGGCGTCGGCGACGAAGGCGCGCACGCAACTGTTCATCGAGAAGGTCGAGCAGCGCTATTCGGTCGGCGTCGTGGTCGCCACCCTGGCACTGTTCGCGGTGCCGCTGGCGTTCGGCGCGGCGCTGCAGCCGACGCTGCTGCGGGCGATGACCTTCATGATCGTCGCCTCGCCGTGCGCGGTGGTGCTTGCCACGATGCCGCCGCTGCTGTCGGCGATCGCCAACGCCGGCCGCCACGGCGTGCTGGTCAAATCCGCGGTGGTGATGGAGCAGCTCGCCAGCACCGGCGTGGTCGCGTTCGACAAGACCGGGACGTTGACCCAGGGCACTCCCCAGGTCGTCGAAATTCACCCCGCCCGCGACAGTGGCCTGACCGCCGACGAACTGCTGGCACTGGCAGCCGGCGCCGAGCACCCCAGCGAACACCCCCTTGCCGGCGCCGTCCTTGCCGCCGCGCATGGCTGCGGCCTAGTCATCGCACCGGCCCAGGGTTTCGCCTCGACTCCAGGCCGGGGAGTGTCCGCCACCGTCGCGGGTCGACTGGTGCGGGTGGGCAGCCCCGCGCTGTTGGCCGACCTGTCACCGGCTCTGGCCGGCACGCCCGCGGTCGCGCAGGTAACCGCCGCGGCCGACGCGGCCCAGACCGAGGGGTGCACCGCCGTGGTCGTCGTCGTCGACGGGGTACCCGCCGGGGTGCTCGCCCTCGCCGATCAGATGCGTCCCCACGCCGTCGAAACCGTCGGTGCCCTGGCATCGCTCACCGGTAATCCGCCGGTGCTACTCACCGGCGACAACCCCGGCGCCGCCGGTCGCCTCGCCGACGAGGTCGGCATCCGCGAGGTCCACGCCGGTCTGCTCCCAGCCGACAAGGTCGCGTATGTTCACGCCCTCCAGCGCGACGGCCGCCGGGTGCTGCTGGTCGGTGACGGCGTCAACGACGCCCCCGCACTGGCCGCCGCCGACCTCGGCGTCGCGATGGGCCGCCACGGCTCCGACCTCGCACTGCAGACCGCCGACGCGGTCATCGTCCGTGACGAGCTACCCACCCTGCCCGCCGTCATCAACCTGTCCCGCCGGGCCCGCCGCCTCGTCGTGGCCAACCTGGTCATCGCCTCGATGTTCATCACCGCGCTGGTCGCCTGGGACCTGTTGGGCCACCTGCCGCTGCCACTCGGCGTGGCCGGCCACGAAGGCTCCACCGTCATCGTCGGCCTCAACGGGCTGCGGCTGCTGCACGCCCGCGCCTGGCGTAAAGGGCAGGTCGGCCCGTGAGCCGCAAACACCAGGGCCGCCGCGACGACGGCCCTCAGCAGTGCGTGGTGACCATATGCCGGGGCTGCTGCTGCGGCACCATGGTCAAACATCCCGGCGTCGACCACGCCGGGCAGCTCACCCACCTGCGCACCGCCCTCACCGGCATCGCCGCCGTCCGGGTCAGCGACTGCCTGGACGCCTGCGAACGCTCCAACATCATCGTCGTCAGCCCGTCACCGGCCGGCCGTGACGCCGGCGCCCGGCCGATCTGGCTCGGCTTCGTCCTCGACGACGACGCCATCGCCGACATCACCACCTGGATCCGTGCCGGCGGCCCCGGCCTGGCCGACCCCCCGACCACTTTGGAGCTGTACAGGTTCAGCCCGCCGCGACGGGTCCGCCAGGCCGCCGAACGCTGAACCCGGCCGGCACCTGCACCGATCGCTCCGGCAGGCGCCAGCCGCCGTGCGACCGCGGACACCGCGACGGTGCACAGGAAACCCAGGACAGGTGGACATCGATGACGAGCCCCCCACCGGAGCGGGGTCGCCTACCGGGTTGGTCAGATCCACCGAACGCGGATCCGGTGACATCGGACTGTTCGCCGTCGATGGCCGCCGACCCGCCGGTTGTCGCCACGCGCGGCGAAACACGAGGATGGACGCCGGGGCCGGGGTGGGCAC
>JAOPWA010000526.1 GCA_025965915.1 Dactylosporangium sp.
CGACAGCTTAAACTTGGCCCGTCTCGGCCGTCGGCCGGAGGCACATGCTGGTCGCTGGGAGGCATCGCCATGCCCAACGGGTCCCTCGCCACCATTCGGTCCCATCGACGCGGCGGTCCCCGGCGGCGACTCATCGTCACGCCGTGGATCGTGTTCTCGGTCGTGGGCGCCTTCGCGCTCGCCGGGCTCTCGGTCGGCTACGCCTACGTGGTGCGTGGCTCCTGCTCCGGCCAGGTCAAGGCGACGATCATCTCGTCGCCGAACATCCGGCCGGTCATCGCGGCACTTGCGCGCGGCTGGCAGGACACCCGGCCGGCGGTCAGGGGCAGGTGCGCCGCGGTGGAGATCGTGGCTAGGGACTCCGCCGTGCTCGCGCAGGCCCTTGGCGCAAACGGCGACTGGGACACGAAGACGGAAGGCCCCCCGCCGGACGTCTGGATGCCGGACTCGTCGGCGTGGGTACGTCGAGCGTCCACGGCGCCGATCGCCGAGCGGATGATGCCCGACCTGCAGCCGAGCGTCGCGCGTACGCCCGCCGTCATCGCCATGCCCAAGCCCATGGCCGAAGCGCTGGGCTGGCCCAAGGTCCAACTCTCCTGGCAGGACGTGATCAACAAGTTCGCCGGCAGCCCTGACGGCTGGAAGACCTTCAACAAAGACTGGGGTCCGTTCAAGTTCGGCATGACCGACCCGCTCAAGTCCACCGCCGGACTGCTCGCGCTGATGGCGGTGCTCGACGGCAACGACGACGGCGAGGTCGGCCCAGACGAGCAGAACGCCGTCCTCAAGCTCAAGCAGGTGCGCGCGATCTACACCGGCAGCACCGACCAGATCTTCTCCGAACTGCGCTCCGCCGACGGACAGGGCCAGGACGCGGCACTGAAGTACGTATCCGCGTTTCCCGCCCTCGAGCAGGACGTCCTCGCCTACAACCAGACCAACCCGAAGGTGCCGCTCGTCGCCATCTACCCCACCAACGGCAGCGGCGACGCCGACTACCCCTACCTCGCCCTGGACGCGCCATGGACCACCCGGGACCGCCAGGCCGCGGCCAAGTCGTTCCTGCAGGACCTGCGCGGTCCCCAGGGCCGCTCGGCGTTCCTCAACCGCGGCTTCCGCGACTCCAACCGTGCGGCGGGCAAGGGCCTCACCGAGATCAACGGCTTCGCCGCCAAGCTCGCCACGCTCCCCCGTGCGGTGCTGCTGGCCGACTCGGTGAAGCAGTCGATGGACACCTGGACGGCCCTGACCCGGCCGACCAACGTGCTGGTCGTGCTCGACGTGTCTGGCTCGATGAACGACCCGGTCCCCGGCACCGGCCGAACGAAGCTGGCACTGGCGAAGGACGCGGCGAAGAGCGCCGTGAGCCTCTTCGCGGGTGACACGCGGGCAGGCTTGTGGGCCTTCTCCAGCAAGCAGGACGGGGCGAAGCCGTACCGGTCGTTGGTGCCGATCGGCAAGATCGGCGACCAGATCAACGGACGTGGCCGTAAGGACGAGATGCTCAGCCAGATCGATCGGCTGCAGGCCACCGGCGCGACCGGACTGTACGACACGATCGCCGCCGCCCAGCAGACCGTCGTGGACAGCTTCCAGTCGGGCTCGACCAACCTGGTCGTGCTCATGACCGACGGCAAGAACGAGCCCGACGGCGGGGCCGGCATCACCGTCGATCAGCTCAAGGACAGGTTGAGCCAGAACAACTCGGACAAAAATCACCGGGTACCGGTGGTGACGGTCGGATACGGCGAAGACGCCGACTTCGCGACCCTGCAAAACATCTCGGCCTCGACCGGTGCGACCTCCTACACGTCCAAGACCGGGTTCGACATCAACCAGGTACTGCTCACGGCCATCTTCGGCCGCGTCTGACCCGGTCTTCCCGCGATCTTGGACAGCTGGCGGGGTTGTAGGCCCGCTAGCTGTCCAAGGTCTGCGGAGAATCGAGCGGGGCCAGCGCGGCGCGCAGCGGGGCCGCCTTCGCCGCGGCTTCCGTGACCTCCGCCTCCGGCTCGCTGCCCCAGGTGATCCCGCCGCCGGCCCAGATGTGTACCCGTTCGGAGTCCACGGCCACGGTACGGATCGTCAGGCCGAGGTCGATGCGCCCACGGCTGACCCATCCGTACGCACCCATACTGGCCCCGCGCCCGACAGGTTCGAGGCCGGCGATCACGTCGAGCGCCGCGAGCTTGGGCGCTCCGGTCACCGAACCGCCGGGGCACAGCGCCCGCAGGACATCGGCCAGGCCGACACCATCGGCGAGGCGAGCCGACACGACGGACTCCGCCTGCCACAGCCCGCACCACCGCCGGATCGCGTACAGCTCGTCCACCCGTACCGAGCCGGTGACGGCGACGCGGGCGAGGTCATTGCGCTCGAGGTCGACGATCATGACGTGCTCGGCGCGTTCCTTGGTCGAGGCGAGAAGCTCGCGCCGGCCGGTGGCGGTGGCCTGCCGGGTGCCTTTGATCGGCCGCGTCACGATCCGGCCGCCGGCCACCTCGAACAGGGTCTCCGGCGAGGCGCAGGCGAGTGCCCACCCGTCGCCGGTCAGCACCCCGCCGTAGCGGGCGCCGGGCAGCGCGGCGATGCGCTGCAGCGCCGGTAGCGGGTCACCGGAGTACTCGGCACTCTGGTGCCCGACGAGGTTGACCTGATACACGTCCCCGCGCGCGATCGCCTCCCGGACACTGCCGACGGCGTCGGCATGCGCCTGCGGGCTCCAACTGGGCCGCCACGGTCCAAGTTGCCACGGTCCGGACCACGACGGTCCAGACCGCGACGGA
>JAOPWA010000553.1 GCA_025965915.1 Dactylosporangium sp.
CAGGTGCGCGAGTACCAGAAGGGCGCGGCATTGTTCGGCTACACGAAGCTGTACGGCCAGGTGGCCGGCGCCCAGGCCGAGCTGCTGCGCGTCCCGCAGGCGCAGTACGGGCCGATCAAGGTGCCACACGGCCTGCCCGACGACCGGTTCGTGTACCTCTCGGACGTCCTGCCGACGGCCTGGCAGGCCGTCGAGTACGCGGCAATCCCGGCGGGCGGCAGCGTGGTTGTCTTCGGGCTGGGCCCGATCGGCGACATGGCCACCCGAATCGCCATGCACCGGGGCGCCGAACGGGTCATCGGCGTCGACCTGGTACCCGAGCGGCTGGAGCGGGCGCGCGGCAACGGCGTGGAGATCCTGAACCTCACCGAGCACGAGGACATCGTGGCGACCATCCAGGAGATGACCGCCGGCCGGGGGCCGGACTCCGTGATCGACGCGGTCGGCATGGAGGGCCACGGCACGCCGCGCACCACGCTCGCCGAGAAGCTCGGCACCGGGCTGCCGGGCGACCTCCTCAACAAGCTGATGGAGAAGGCCGGGGTGGACCGGATGGCCGCCCTGTACATGGCCGTCGACACGGTGCGGCGGGGCGGCACCGTGTCCGTCATCGGCGTGTATGCCGGTCTGGCCGATCCGCTGCCGATACTGCAGATGTTCGACAAGCAGGTCGAGGTACGCATGGGGCAGGCCAACGTGCGGACGTGGGTCGACGAGATCATGCCGCTGCTGACCGACGAGGACCCGCTCGGCGTGGATCACTTCGCGACCCATCGGCTGCCGATCGACCAGGCTCCCAAGGCGTACGAGGACTTCCAGAAGAAGAAGGACGGCACGGTCAAGGTGCTGCTCAAGCCCGCAGGTGACCGTCTTCCCTGAACGTCGGTCCTGAACGTCGGTCCTGAACGTCGGCCGAGCCTTGCCGTCAGCAGGTCGCCTCCGCGGCCCAGTCGACGAGGAGTTCGAGCAGACCGCCGCGACGCGCCCTTACCTGCGCCGCCGAGGAGTGCGGGTCGTACTGGTTGTGCCCACCGCGCTCGTCGCCCCGCGCTGCCCCCGACAGCATCGCCGGCGCCATCCAGGCGTATTTGGCCGCGCCGGAGGCCGCTATCGCGCGGCGTACCGACTGCGGGGAGCCGCGCCAGCCGCCATCGCGCAGCCCGTCCAGGTATGCCTGCGTGGTCTGCTCGGCGATGGCGGGCAGCAGCGCGGCGTCGATGAAGCCGTCGGCGACGCTGTCGACGATGAGGTTGGCGATGTCCTCGCCCAGTGCGCCCTCACCGACGAACGCCCAGTCCAGCAGGACCGTCCGGGCGCCGTCCGCGATCAGGTTCATCGGCCACACGTCGAGGTGGCACAGTGTGCGGGGTGCCGCCTGTGCGATCGCTACCAGCTCGCCACGGTGCTCCCACAGCGGTCGCATCCGATGGCGTACCAGGTCCGACCACGCCTCGGCGGCCGGGTGCTCCCACGGCACCGGGTCGGCGATCCACGGCCTGCGGTCGGCGAGGTACTGAGCCAGCCAGCGTCGCGACAGCCATGGCTGGTCGGGTACCCGGTCTGTCCAGCGTGCCTGCCCGCAGCCAAGTTGGTGGGCGAAGGCGGCGAGCCGGTCGGGCGTCCACGAAGTACCGGCCACCCCGGTCGCCTCCGCGAGCCACAGCTCGACCGATCCGTCCGGGCGCGGCGCGGCACCCAGCAGCGCCGGGGTGACGATGCCGGTGCCTTCGTACGCCGCCGCCGCGAACCCGGTCGTGTAGGCCAGGTACTCGCGCCGCCAGTAGTTCCAGTGGGTGGGTTCGTCGCTGGTCTGCCAGGCCGGTCTGCCCACCGGCGGGTCGGCCGGCGGGCGGAAGACCTTGCGGACAGCCGTACCGGCCGAGCCCTGTACCCGCCAGATGCCACCCGTCGCGGCGTTGCCGCTGTTATGGGTGAGCGGTTCGGACGTCTCGACAGTGCCCAGCGAGGGCGGCGCGGTGAGATCCACCCGTCCAGTCTGGCCTACCCGTGATGCGACCATGGACGCATGGCTCTGACTCTGCTCGCCTCCCCCGAGTCCACCGCTGTCGGCGGTGTCCGGCTGCTCGGGATCGTCGTCGGTACGGTGCTGCTGGTGGCAGCGATGCGGGCGATGTTCGGGCGACGCAAATAGGGTCACTAGGGGCGCTCGCGCGGTCGATCGCTCTCGGTACGCACTGCCTACGTGGCGACGCCGGCGCGGTCGGCGAGCTGGCGCAGCAGCAGCGCGGGCTGTCCGGAGGTGACGCCGATTAGCCGCCGAATGAGCATGTGCGTGGCGGGGCGCCGGTGCACCTCTTCGACCGCCACCTGTTCGGCCCGTACGACGGCGGCGGTGGCCTCCGGGTACTGGCGGCACTGCCGGTACGCCTCGGACATGTCGAGCAGGTATGCGGCCTTCCGCTCACGCGGCAGCCGGGCCAGCGACTGCGGCTCGATCGTCCGCGCGTAGGCCACCGCACGGCCGCCCTCCTCCATGCGTACCAGGGCGGCGAGCCGGTGCAGGGCTACGTTGGCGACGCCGAAGACGTTGACCGGGTCGCAGTAGCCCGGGCCCAACTGGCGGGCGATCTGATCGGCCCGGCGGTGCATGGTCAACGCGGTGTCGCTGTCGCCGTGCTGCGCGGCAGCCATCTCGGCGGGCAGCAGCAGCATGCCGTACAGCGACAGCAGTTGCCTGTCCCGGGAGGCGAGCTCCGGCTCCATCCGGTTGGCCATGGCCACGAGTACGTCCAGGGCGTCCTGAGGCTGACCGAGGCAGGCCACCGCGCGGGCAACGGATCGGCTGGCGCGGGCCAGGCAGACGGTGTCGTCGACGCAGCGGGCTGCGAGCATGGCGCGGTCGGCGGCGAGCCAGGCCAGCTCGGTCGTCTCCAGTTTGAGTAACGTCGAAGACGCCAGCCGGTAGCTCATCACCAGGCAACGCACCGCTTCCACCCGGTCGTCACCGTCGAGCGCCGCGACCGCCTGCTGTGACTCGGCGATGAGCCCGGGAAGGACCCTCCCCATCGTCGTGAAGTGCGACGACAGCCAGGCCGCACAGGCGTAGTCGACCTGCCCGCGTAGTCGGGCCAGGTCCGGCGACGTGTCGGCACCGCCGAGGATCACCGTGTACGAGCCGAGCGCCGCCCGAATAGCACGCACTTCCACGGCATCCGGGCTTTCGGCGGCACGACGCGCCACGTCGTCGTCGGTCAGGGCCGTGACGTCGATCTGCAAGGCCGTGGCCACGGCCTCGAGCATGGGCAGGCGCACCAGCCCGCGCTGCCCGCTCTCCACTTTGTCCACCCAGCTCATGGAGCGACCGACCAGATCAGCGAACTGCTGTCGAGTCAGTTCACGCCGCGTGCGCCAGTAACTCACCCGTCGGCCGATGTCGCGGTTACGAACGTCCATGTTGTCTCCCACGAACGGTCAGCGTAATGATGGCCGAACGGCCAGCCTGCACAAAATGTGCAGCCTTTAAGGGGTCCTCGTGATCTAGGCATCGCGCAACGCGGCGTGACCTGCTGGTTCATATCAGTGCTACGGCGCCGGAATGCGACATTTAAGAGTGCGTGTCACTACGTTGCGCAGTTGTACGAGGCCGCGGCATCGTCACCGGCAGGGGCACTGGCAGCGGCGGCCTTCCACCTGCGGAAAGTACGCCGACCCACGAGCCGGCGCGAGCGGACGACAGGAGGATCTAATCCCAGATGGCCTACTGCGGGAGTAATCGTCCGGCTACATATCCAGGGAGTTGAGCCGAACGGCTGACCCGCACCGTCGGTCGGCTCGTACGGCAATATCAAAGCGGCGCTCAGAGTTCGCCCCTACCAATGGAGCGACACCGAGGCGCGCGGGTCTCGTTGCCGGCACCGCCCCGATCCCTGCCCGAGAGCAAGGAAATCGGACAGTCCCGCGGCGAGCAGGCGCTCAATGCGAGGGCCGGAGATGGGTGCGCTCTCCGTCGTGGTCGAAGATGCACAGGATCTCCGCCGGACCGCCGTGGGCCCCGAAGGCATGGGGAATCATGGTCGAGAACTCCGCTGCCTGGCCCGCCTCGACCAGGATGGTCCGCTCTCCCAGTAACAGCACAACGGTTCCCGACAGGACGGTGAACCAGTCCTTGCCGGGATGGACCCTCAACTCGTCGGCGCCGCGCCGGGGCACCGGCTTGGTGACACGCATCTTGGCCACGGATATGCCGTGCAGCCCGGGCTCCCGGGTCAGCATCCAGGTGGTCACCCCCCGCACCACATCGCGCTGCGGCCTGATCACCACGTCGTCGTCATCGACGGACTCCACCAGCTGGTCGAGGGTGGTCCCCAGTGCCCGGGCGATCGGGGCCAGCTGGTCGAGGGCGATCCGCCGGTGGCCAGTCTCGATCCGGCTCAGGGTGGAGGGACTCAGATAGCAGCGGGCAGCCAGGTCGTCGAGCGACCAGCCGCGGGCCACACGCAGCCCCCTGATCCGCTTGCGGACCAGACCGTCGAGATCACCGTCTTGCGTCATACGCAATATGCTATGTCAGGGACGCAAGGCGCCAGTAGGGTCGAGGCATGGAAAACCACCACCACCATCCCGCAGGCGAGACCGACTCTGCGGCCATGGCCGAGCTCCTGGACCTCGATGCCGAGGTGTTGCACTCGTACCTGTCCGAAGTGATCGCCTGGGTTCACGAGCTGGCCGGCGACCTGCCCCGCCGCCGAATCCTCGACCTGGGTAGCGGAACCGGTACCGGCGCCCTCGCCCTGGTCCAGCGCTTCGAAGGGGCCGAGGTGATCGCCCTGGACATATCCGCGCAACTGCTGGACCGCCTCAGGGACAAAGCCCGCGATCTCGGCGTGGCCGACCGGGTCCACACCGTCCAGGCGGACCTGGACGCGGCCTGGCCGGCCATCGACACCGTGGACCTGGTTTGGGCGTCCAGTTCCCTCCACCACATGGCAGATCCCCATCGCGTCCTCACCGAGGCCTTCGCCACGATCCGATCCGGCGGGCTCCTGGCTGTGGCCGAGATGGACGCCTTCCCGCGCTTCCTGCCCGACGACCTCGGCCTCGGCCGCCCCGGACTCGAAGCGCGCTGCCATGCCGCCGTGGCCGAAGGATTGGCCGACGAGGTACCGCATCTCGGCTCCGACTGGGGCCCGCGCCTGAACAAAGCCGGCTTCACCATCGAGGCCGAACGGCACTTCGCCATCGATCTGACGCCCCCGCTTCCCGCCTCCGCCGGCCGTTACGCTCAGGCATCCCTGCGACGCATCCGGTCCGGCCTCGACGGCCGGATGAGCGCCGACGATCTGGCCACGCTCGACACGCTCATCGACAGCGATGGGCCCGACTGCGTCCTGCGGCGCGGCGACCTCGCCGTCCGCACCGCGAGGACCGTATGGGTGGCCAGACGGCCGTGAGCGGACCCGCATTCGTGCGGTGCCACGGCGACGGGCGTGTCCCGGGCAGTGTTATGGGACCACGGATGCGACGCTGCGCGCCCTCAAGATGCCGTGCGCCCAACGCGCTGGCTTGAGGTTCCAGCGAGCGCGGCCGGGGTGCCGCGGCGGATACACGAGCTACTGCAATCTGAACGGCAACGTCACCCTCCCAAGTGGACCCTTTCGGGTTGTCGTGCAGTTGGCGCACGTTTGCCACACATTGATGGCCCTCATTGTTACCATCCAGTATCCGAATGGTTTTCACGTCGTACGTTTCGGCCGCACCGGCTCCGGTCCGCGTGGCCGAGCAGTTCGGGAGGCGACCGCGATGCGCTCACGACGGAACGGCAGAGGGTTGGCCTTACAACGCACGGCGTTGGTCGCGGCGGTAACCGCGGCGTTCGCCACCGGATCGGTACCCGGCGCGCCGGTCGACGCGGCAGCGGCAACGACAACGACAGCGGCAACGACAACGACAACGACAGGGGCACCGTCCACCGTCAGCGACGACTACTGCGTCGGCCAGTGCGGCGACATCCTGCCTCCCGGCCAGAACGGCAACGCGACGCTCGCCGACATTCTCGCGCACAAGGCGCTCGGCACCCGGCCGGCGCACTCCGGCGACCAGCTCGACAGGTACGCCAACCTGGTCTACAACTACGCCGGACTCACCGACGACCAGATCTCGCGCTTCTTCAACGACGCCTCGCTCGGTGTACCGGCAGGCGAGGTGGAACGTACCGAGCAGCCACGCGCCGACGTGACGATCGTGCGGGACAAGACGACCGGCGTTCCGCACGTCACCGGCACCACCCGCTCGGGCACGCTGTTCGGCGCCGGCTATGCGGGCGCCGAGGACCGGCTGTTCGTCATGGACGTCCTGCGCCACGTGGGGCGCGGGCAGGTGACCCCCTTCGCCGGTGGCGCGCCGGGCAACCAGGAGCTTGAGCAGAGCGTATGGCGCAGCTCTCCATACACCGAGGCCGACCTGCAGGCCCAGGTCGACCATCTGCGTCAGCAGGGCGCCCGCGGCGCGCAGCTCTACGACGACGTGATCGACTACGTGGCCGGGATCAACAGGTACATCGCGGACTGCATGGCCGGCCGGTACTGCCCGGGTGAGTATGTCCTGACCGGGCACCTCGACGCGATCACCAACGCCGGCGGCCCGGAACTCTTCAAGCCGACCGACCTCATCGCGACCGCCGGTGTCGTCGGGGGCATCTTCGGCGGCGGGGGCGGCGCGGAGATGCAGTCCGCATTGGTACGCGTAGCTGCCCGGGCCCGGTACGGCACGGTCGAGGGTGACAAGGTGTGGGCCGGCTTCCGCGAACAGAACGACCCGGAGACGGTACTGACCCTGCACGACGGGCAGAGCTTCCCGTACGGCGCGCCGCCTGCCGACTCCGCCGGTGTCGCACTGCCCGACGCCGGGTCTGTCAGGGCAGAACCCGTGACCTACGACAGCACCGGTTCAGCGGTAACCACCGCAACCACCGCAACCACCAGCGTGCTGCCCGGAGTGCACATCGGCAGCACTCACCAGGGGATGTCCAACGCCGTCGTCATTTCGGCGCGCAATTCGGCCACCGGGCACCCGATCGCGGTGTTCGGGCCACAGACCGGCTACTTCTCCCCGCAGCTGCTCATGATCCAGGAGCTACGGGGGCCCGGCATCGCCGCGCGCGGGGTGGCATTCGCCGGGCTCAACCTGTACGTGCTGATCGGCCGGGGACTCGACTACTCGTGGAGCGCCACGTCGGCAACCCAGGACATCACCGACACGTACGCGCTGTCGCTGTGCGAGCCGGACGGCTCCACGCCGACGGTGAACTCGCGACACTACCTGTGGCACGGACAGTGCCTGGCGATGGAGGTACTGGAGCGGCGCAACTCCTGGCAGCCGACGGTGGCCGACGCTACGCCGGCCGGCTCGTACCGGCTGCAGGCGCTGCGTACCAGGTACGGCCTCGTGACGTGGCGGGGCACGGTCGACGGCAAACCGGTCGCCTTCACCAGCCTGCGCTCGACGTACCGGCACGAGGCGGACTCCGCGATCGGCTTCCAGATGTTCAACGACCCCGCGGTGATGACCACCGCCGCCGGCTTCCAGAACGCGGCGGCGCAGATCGGGTACGCGTTCAACTGGTTCTTCGTCAACTCCCGCGACAGCGCGTACTTCAACTCCGGTCTCAACCCGGTCCGCGCGGCCGGCCATGACCCCAGCCTGCCTGTACGTGCCGAGCCCGGGTACGAGTGGCGGGGCTTCGACGCCGACGCCAACACCGCGAACTACCACAGCGCCGCGCAGCATCCACACGGGATCAACCAGGACTATTTCATCAGTTGGAACAACAAGCAGGCCAAGGACTTCTCGGCGGCGGACGGCAACTTCAGCTTCGGCCCGGTGCAGC
>JAOPWA010000560.1 GCA_025965915.1 Dactylosporangium sp.
TCAGGACAAAAGCGATCCTATTGTCAGTAGTGGGCCGCCACTGATGGCTGTCTTGCGCCTACCTTCAGCATCGTGGCGGAAAATCCGCGGCGTCACGATCGCGCGATCGCTTAACGCAACAGCGCCCCTGCGGACGCGGCTATGCCACTCCCTGCGTCCACAGTGGCCCGCTCTCCACGTACTCAGTTTTCCTTGATCATGGCCGTTGCCTGCGAGCGTACCCGGAAGTCCTCGGCCAACTCCCCCATGGTGGCGAACCAGACGTTGTCGTGCTCCAGGATGTAGTCCAGGACGCCGCGCAGCATGCGCAGCCGGTGGTGCCGGCCGATCAGCTCCGGGTGCATGGTGAGTACATAGCAGATGTCGCCACTCTCCTCGTACGCCCCGGCGAAGTCCTCTCGCCAGATCTCAGCCACCTTCGACGGCGCGGACAGGCCGGTGCGGTACGTGGGGAAGAAGGAGAACCAAAAATGCGCGGAGTCGCACAACTCCCAGGCGCTGGGCACCTCGACGATGTCGGTACGCTTCCCACCGTCTGCCACCCAGTACGGCCGGTCGGCGCCGAGTTGGCTGGCGTCATAGGTGATGCCGTACTCGGCCAGCAATGAGAAGGTCGAGGGCGACAGCTCCCAGGACGGCGAGCGGTACCCGACGGGCGTCTTGCCGGTCACCTCGACCAGCGCCTCGATGCCCCGCTCGATCATCACGCGCTCCTCGTCGTGGGTGAGCGACGTGGGCGGCTCGTGCAGATAGCCGTGGTGGCCGATCTCGAAACCGCCGTCGGCGATCGCCTTGGTCTCGTTCGGGTGGATCTCCGCGGTATACCCGGGGATGAAGAAGGTCGCCGGCAGGCCGTACTCGGCCAGCAGCTTGAGCACCCGCGGTACGCCCTCGTTGGCGGCGTACGCGCCGCGGGACAGCGCGGACGGCGTGTTGGTGTTCAGCCCGCCCAGCCAGACCGACTCGGCGTCGAAGTCGAAGCTCAGGGCGACCGCGATGCGTCGGTTCGCGGCGGTTCCACCGAATCTCGGCACGGTGTTGCTCCTTCTCTCAGGTGCGGAAGCCGGCTTGAATCCGGACTCAGGATGAGCCGGGACTCAGGCCGATACCGGCGTCGGCCATGGCGGCCTGGGTGAACAGCGCGAACGTCGGTATCCAGTGCGTTGCGTGGTAATGGTGGTCGTCCAGCGCGTCGCTGGCCGCCTCCATGTGCGCGGTGGCCGTCTGGATCAGCACGCCCATCCGGGGATCGCCGTCCGGCAACCCCACCGCGATCCGGCTGGCCGCCCAGGCCTTCGTCATCAGTAGCCCGTTGAGGTGCACGGTAGCCGGATCGGACGCTTCCCGGGCGTACGGCGGCGGTTGGAGCACCGGATCGGTACCGTCCGCCAGGCCTGGCAGGAAAGCGGTGAGCCAATCCGCGTACTCGGCCGGCTCAAGCACGTTGGCCAGCAGCGCCGCCTCGGTCAAGGCTGGAGACAGGAAGTCGCCGCCGCTGGGCTCGGTCCATGTGGGATAGTCGCGGTCGGACAGAAACACCTGGCGGGCCGTCTCGACGAGCGTGGCGGCGAGCGGCAAGTCGCCGATCGCGCGGGCGGTGTCCAGGCCGGCGAGCATGCTGAACGCCGAGTTGGCGTGTAGCCCGAAGCGGATCGGAAACTGCAGCCGGGTGGCAAAGTAGTCAGCCAGCTTGGCGGCGAGCGCATCGCGCAACGGCCCCAGCGCGGTGGCCCAGCGTTCGCCGTCCGGGCCGGGCGTGGCGACCGCCTCCGCGTGCACCCGTAGCAGCCAGCCCCAGCCGTAGGGGCGGGAGAACGCGCCGTTGTTCGGATTGTCGAAGTACGCCAGCTCCACACCGAGCGTCTGCGGATTCAGATGGGTGTCCAGGATGCGCCGGGCGGCGCCGTCGGCGTCCAGCTCCGGCCACAGTCGCATGATGTGTAGCAGCAGCCAGTGGTTGTGTACCGCGGAGTGCCAGTCGAAGCAGCCGTAGAAGGCGGGGTGCAGCTCGGCCGGGCGGTGCAGCTCCATCGGACCGTCAAAGGCGTGTTCGAGGTAGTACGGGAACTCCCGGTCCACGCACCGCAACGAGATGGACAGCAGTTCCTTCGGTTCGAACCCGATCACGCGATGACCTCTTCCCTCACAGTGTTCTCGTCGGCCGCCGGCCGCAACGGAAAATGGCAGGCGGCCCGGTGTCCCTGACCGAAGCTGCGCAGCGGCGGCTCCTGCTCCGCGCACACCTTCTCGGCACGGGGGCAGCGGGTACGGAAGCGGCAGCCTGACGGCGGCTCCACCGCCGAGGGCAGCTCACCGCGCATCGCGGGCGCCTCCTTGGCTCGCTCGCGCACCGGGTCGGGTACCGGGATGGTGTCGATGAGCGCCCGGGTATACGGATGCACGGTCTCCCGGAACAGCACGTCCGAGGGGCCGAACTCGACCAGCTTGCCGAGGTACATCACGCCGACCTCGTCCGCGACGTAGCGCAGCGTGGTCAGGTCGTGGGAGATGATCAGGTACGTGAGCTGGTGCGCCACCTGAAGGTCGAGCATCAAGTTGATGATCTGGGAGCGGACCGACACGTCAAGCGCGGAGACCGGCTCGTCGGCGACGATGACCTGGGGGTTCAACGCGATGGCGCGGGCCAGGCCGATGCGCTGCCGTTGGCCGCCGGAGAACTCGTACGGGTATCGTGTCGCCGCCGAGGCCGGCAGCCCCACCTCGTTCAGCAACTGGTACACCCGTTCCCGCCGCTGCTCGTGGGAGCCCTCGCGCTGGACCACCAGCGGCTCGCCGATGATCGCGCCGATCTTCATGCGCGGATCCAGCGAGGCGTACGGATCCTGGAACATCAGTTGCAGGTGCCGCCGAGCCTGCTTACGCTGCGCCCGGGTACCGGTGCCCACGCCCCGCCCGTCGAACCGGACCACGCCGCTGGTCAGCCCCTCCAGGCCGACGATCAGCCGGCCCAGCGTGCTCTTGCCGCAGCCGGACTCGCCGACCAGACCGACGGTGCGCCCCTTAGCCAGCGTCAACGATACGTCGGAGACGGCGTGCACCGTCCTGCCCCGGCCGACCGGGTACTCCTTGACCGCGTGCTCAACTTCCACAAGCGCGTGGCGCTCGGGACGTGTAGAGGTCATGACGGGGCTCCCTCGGACTGGCCGCCGGCGGCAACCGGGGACGGATCGGTGGTACGCGGAGCGTGGCAGGCGAAGCGGAGCGTGCCTACGGATGTCCACTGTGGGGTTTCGGTGGTGCACGCGGGGATCGCGTACCCGCAGCGCGGAGCGAACCGGCAGGCGGCCAGCGCGCCGCCCAGGTTCGGCGGGAGGCCGGGAATGCTGGATAGCCGTTCGCCGCGCGGTGTCTCCAAGGACGGGATGGAGGCGAGCAGCGCCTCGGTGTACCGGTGGCTGTGTTCGTGGAAGACGGTCCGGGTGTCGCCGACTTCTGCGATCTGGCCGGCGTACATCACCGCGACCGCGTCGGTGTTGCCCGCCACCACGCCCATGTCGTGTGTGATGAGCAGCGCGGACATGTGCAGTTCCTGCTGCATCCGGCGGAACAGCCGGAGGATCTGGTCCTGCGTGGTCACATCGAGCGCGGTGGTCGGCTCGTCGGCAATGAGCAGCTTGGGCCGGCAGATCAGCGCGGCGGCGATCATCACGCGCTGCCGCATCCCGCCCGACAGCTCGTGTGGGTACCGCTCCGCCTGCTCAGCCGGGCGCGGCAGGCCGACCTCGGCGAGCATCTCGATGGCCTGCCGCCGCGCGCTGGCCTTGTCCGCCATGCCGTGGATAAGCAGCGGCTCGGCCACCTGGACACCGATGCGCTGGGTCGGATTGAGTGCGGTCATCGGGTCCTGGAAGACCATGCCGACCGTACGCCCGCGTACCTCGCGCAGCTCGTGTTCCTTGAGGCCGACCAGTTCATGGCCGTCGATGCGGATGCTGCCGGACGTGATCCGGCCGCCGACCGGCAGCAGCCCGAGCACCGCCAGCCCCGTGGTGGACTTGCCGCAACCCGACTCGCCGACCAGGCCCAGCGTTTGGCCGCCCGGGATGGACAGTGAGATACCGTCGACGGGACGTACCATGGTGCGGTGCGAGCGGATGTCGACGACCAGATCCGAGATTTCCAGTACCGCGCTCACGCGTCACTCCCCGCCGGTCAAAGGCGCCGGTGCGCGCGCGAACCCACCGCGTCGCGCAGGCCGTCACCGATTAGGTTGAAGGACAGCACGGTGATGATGATGGCCAGGCCGGACGGGTAGATCAGCCACCAGAAGCCGGAGTAGATGTAGTTCAGCCCGTCCGAGAGCATGCCACCCCAGTTCGCCGCCGGTGGTGGGATACCCAGACCGAGGAACGAGATGGCGGCCACCGCCAGGATGGCGTCGGCCACCTGGAACGTGGCGTTGACGACGATGGTGCCCATGACGTTCGGAACCAGGTGGCGCAGGATGATGCGGGGCGCGCCGCCGCCCATCAGGCGTACCGCGTGCACGTACTCACGGGTGCGCAGGGACAGCGTCTCCCCGCGTACCAGGCGGGCCGGGGCCAGCCACGCGAGCAAACCGAGCACCAGGATGAGCATCGGGACGCTGGGCCGGAAGATGGTGGCCAGGAACATCAGCAGGAACAACGCCGGGATGGACATGACGCCGTCAACGATGCGCATCATCACCGAATCGATGACGCCGCCGAAGAAGCCTGCGACGGTACCCCATAGCACGCCGAGCACCACCGCGACGACGGCCGCGCCGAGCCCGATCTCCAGCGAGGTCTGACCGCCGACCATCAGCCGGCCCAACTCGTCGTACCCGATGTTGTCGGTGCCCAGCGGATGGCCGCCGCCGGGCGCCAGCGTCTCCGCGCCGAGGTTCGTATGAACCTGGTCGGTGCGGTATAGCAACGGCCCGACGAAACAGAACAGCACCATCGCCAACAGCAACAGCAGGCCGAGTACGGCCAGTTTGTTCTCCGCGAAGGTGCGCAGCATCTGCCGCAGCCGTCGCGGTCCCTCCGCCGCCTGCGGCCCGGCGTCCACCGTGTCGCTCAGTTGGACCGTCATCGCGGAATCCTCCCTTCGTCCGTCGGACACCGCATCAGCGGACATACCGGATCCTCGGATCGAGCAGCGCGTAGCAAATGTCGGCGAGCGCCGATCCAGCCACCGTGGCCACCGCGACCACCAGCGTGACGGCCAGCAGCACCGGATAGTCCTGCGTGGTGGCCGCGTTGTAGAACAGCAGGCCCATACCGGGGTAGTTGAACACCCGTTCGGTGATGAGCGTGCCGGACAGGATGAACGGCAGGGACAGGCCGAGCAGCGTGAGCACCGGGGAGATCGCGTTGCGCAGCACGTGCCGGCGCAGTACCCGGCCGGTGCCGGCGCCCTTCGCACGCGCTGTCCGCACGTAGTCCTGCGTCAGGTTGTCCAGAGTGGACGATCGCATGTACCGGCTGTACAGTGCGACCGAGATGAGCGCGATCGTGAGCACCGGCAGCACCATGCCGGACGGATGGCTCAGCACCGTGCCGATCGAGCCCTGCGGTGACTGGGCCGGCAGCCAGCCCAGGTCCACGGAGAACACCAGCACCAGGATCAGCGCCAGCCAGAACGCGGGAGTCGCGTACAGCACGAAGGTGACGCCGGTGGCCAGGTAGTCCACGAACCGGTTGCGGCGTACCGCCTGCAGAATGCCCATCGGCGTGGCGAACAGTACCGCGACCGCAACCGACACGCCGGCCAACAACGCGGTCTTCGGCAGCCGGTCGGCGAGCAACGACAGCACGGACGAATTCTCCTTGAAGGAGTACCCCAGATCGCCGCGCAACAGCCCACCGAGCCAGGTGAGGTACTGCGTGGGCAGCGGCTTGTCGAAGCCGTGCGCCCGGTTGAACGCCGCGATGTCCGCGGGTGTCGCCTCGACGCCGAGCGAGGCCCGAGCCGGGCCGCCGGGCAACAGGTGCATCAGGATGAACACGATGACCGTGATGATGAAGATGACCACGACGGCCTGCAACAGCCGGCGGCTGAGGAACCGGATCATCGCGTCCTCCCCCGGCCGCCTCCCGCCCCGGGAGCGCTCCGGGGCGGGAGGCGCGGCGTGCCTAGAGCGCACTGCGACCTCGCCTCACTTCGTCAGTTGCCAGTCTTCTGGCGTCAGCGACAGGATCGGGCTCTGCGCGCCGACGCCGGAGAGCTTGGCGGAGATGGCGGAGACGCGGTAGAGCTCCTCCGGCATCCACAGCACTGGAACCGAGTTGGCCAGGTAGTTGGCCAGCGCGGGCAGCGCCTGCGGATCGTCGTTGTGCACGGTGGCCTGGATGAGCTGGTCGGCCTTGGGATCGCTGTACTGCCCGTAGTTCGAGCCCGCGGCGGTCTGGAACATCTGGTCGTCGGACGGGAACGGGTTGATGCCGTAGATCCAGGGACCGCCCCAGTTGAGGATCTGCCACTTGCACGGCGCACCGGGCTTGCACGGCGCGACGTCGGCCAGCACCGTGTTGCCAGGCGACTGGCTGAGGTTGATCTGGATACCGGCGGTGGAGAAGTCCGACTTCAGCGCCTGCATCTCCTGGTCGACTGAGACGATGCCGGACACGTACTCCAGGTTGAACTCCAGCTTGTCCCCGGCCGCGATGCCGGCGCCGCACTGGTTGTCGCCGGTTCCCGGGTTACCACAGGTCGATGCGCCGTTAGGCGTGACCGTCCAGCCGTGCGAGGTCAGCAGGTTCTTGGCCTTGCTCGGGTCGTAGGGCAGCGCCTTTGACGGGTCGTACTTGGTCAGGAAGGAGTTCGGCGGGTTCAGCTCGATCGGGCCGTACGCCTCGCTGCCGGTACCACGCAGCGGTCCCTTGATGTACGACGGCTGGTTCACCAGCAGCTGCATGGCCTGCCGGATGTAGGTCTGCTTGATGAACTTGGCGGTCTGCGGGTTGGCGTGGTTCAGCTCGATGAAGTTGGTGCCCCATTGCTGCCACGGCTGCGTGGTGTAGCCGAGCGACTTGAGGCTGCCGGCCTGAGCCATCTCCGGGATCGGCAGGTAGCCGTAGTCGATGGTGTGCCCGGAGCGCAGTACGTTGAGCTCGGTGGCCTCCGAGGTGAACGGCTGCTCGACGAACTTGTCGAGGTGCGGCTTGTTCGAGCCGGAGTACTGCTTGTTCGGCGTGAAGGCGGCGTACCCGTCGCTGCGGTACTCGGACAGAATCCACGGCCCGTCCACCACCTTCCACAGTGGATTAGCGCCATACGACGAGGTGTCCTGCGCGGCGGCGTCCAGCATGGTCCAGACCTGCCTGGCGGTGGCCGGAGTCCGGTCGAAGTCACCGACCGTCCCGCTCGGCGAGGTCTTGTCCCAGGTGTGCTGCGGGATCGGCGTCAGCTGGGACAGCTCGTTGTAGGTGAACCACTGCGGGTTGTACGCCTCGCTGAGCTGCAACACGAACGTGGTGTCGTTGGTCGCGGTGACCGAGGTGATGTTGTCCGGGAACTCACCGGGAATGTAGCCCGCCACCCGGTCCTTGTTGGCCCGGTACAGGCTGATCCAGAACTCCACGTCCCGCGCGGTGACCGGGGTGCCGTCGGACCATTTGTAGTCCTTCAGCGTCACCGTCACGGTCTTGTTCCCGTTGCTGTACACCGGATCGCCGGCCAGGCTCATCGCCGGGTCGATGGCCGGTGAGCCGTTCTTGCCGATCCAGTACAGCGATCGGTAGGACAGCCGGCCGAACTGCTCGATGTTCGCGATGCTCTGATGCACCGGCGTCATCATCGGCAAGATGTAGTCCGGCTTGGCTCCGGCGGCCTCGGCGAACGTCGCCGTACCGCCTTCGACCGGTGTGCCGTGCGCACCGGTCGAGGACGCGCTGGGTGTGCAGGCGGTTGACATCAGCGCGGTGGCGAGGACCGCCGCGAACGGCAGGACACGCATTCTCCAGAACACCGAGGCTCCTTTGTGCGAGGCAGTCGTCGAGGGGTGGGTCGGGCAGACGCCAAGGAACGGTTGGGGTACGGGCACCAAGTCCCGGTTTCGGGGAACGCTAGTGATTGTTCAACGATGCGACAAGGGGGCGATCGTAACGGTCTTGTTTCCAGCTGGCGTCGCGTCCAGTACGGCGGGAAAAGCGGCCACGGACAGCGGTAACCACCGGCGCACCGGTAACTGGACGGCCGCACGGCGACCGGACAAACGCACCACCGGGCTGCCGAGTGCGGGCAGGCTCGACCGGTCCCGGTGGTGCGGTGGGCGTGGGGGCGGGGATGGGCCCGAATCAGGCCTGGATCAGAGCGGTTTCAACGATGGATCAGACGGCGGTGAACGGCGTGAGCGCCACGTCGCTGGCCAGCATCGCGGCGCGTACCGCACGGGCGGACTCGACCGCGCCCGGGCTGTCGCCGTGGATGCAGATCGTGTCCACGGCGAGGCTGAGCAGCGAGCCATCCACGGCCACCACGGTGCGTTCGGTGGCCATCTTCAGCGCG
This sequence comes from Dactylosporangium sp., assembly GCA_025965915.1. Lineage (GTDB taxonomy): Bacteria > Actinomycetota > Actinomycetes > Mycobacteriales > Micromonosporaceae > Planosporangium. Next base: position 8,494 of record JAOPWA010000560.1, read on the forward strand.
CGTTCGGCCACCTGCTGCGGATCCGACAGCACGGATCCCGGCTGGCTGCGCGGGACGAGCCGACCGTCGGGCTGGTACGCCCGGTCGGCGAAGCCCTCGTGGTACCCGGCCAGGCCGTGCTGCTGCGCCGCCGCGATGGCGGCCGTACCCGGCATGCCGAGCATCGGGATGGAATCGTCGTACGAGGCGATGGCGAGCACCACGGCCGAGGCGAGCGCCTCGTCAACGGCCATGTCGTGGTACAGCGCGCCGTGCGGTTTCACGTACCGCACCCGGCTGCCGTCCGCCCGAGCCAATGCGTCCAGCGCGCCGAGCTGGTACAGCACGTCCGCGGCCACCTCCGCGGGCGGCAGCGTCATGTGCCGGCGACCGAAGCCGCGCAGGTCCGGATACGACACGTGGGCGCCGATGGCGACGCCGCGCCGCACGGCGGAGCGTACCGTGCGGCGCATCGTCAGCGGATCGCCGGCATGGAAGCCGCAGGCGATGTTCGCGCTGGTCACGACATCCAACAGTTGGTCGTCGGCGCCCATCCGCCAGGCCCCGTAGCTTTCGCCGAGGTCGCTGTTCAGATCGATCGACGCCATTAGTCCACCGCACCGGTCGCCACGGCCAGCGGCGCCGCGAAGTCCTGGGGCGCCAGGCAGACCTCGATGGCCAGCGCTAGCGCGCGCGCCATCGTGGCCAGCTCCATCGTCGGCGCGGGCTGCGCCAGCCCGGCGGCGGCCGCGGACTGCGGCGTGTCCGGGACGTGGATGAACCCGGCCGGGGTGCCCCGCGCGGCACTTTCGGCACAGGCCAGATACATCGTCTCGTTGCACAGATAGGTGCCGGCGGTATTCGAGATGTGGCCGGGGATGTCGTGCTCCCGCCAGCGCTGCAGGATCGCGCGCAGCGGCAGCCGGCTCAGCCTGCCGTCCGGCCCGCCCGCGTCGATCGGCTCGTCGACCGGCAGCGCGCCGTCGTTGTCCGGCATCGGGAAGTCGCGGACGTTGACAGCCACCCGCTCCAGCGACAGCGCCGGACGCCCGGACGCCAGGCCCAGACAGATGAGTACGGAAGGCTGCAACTCGTCCAACGCGTCGATCAGCCGGCCGGCCACGGTGGCAGAAGAGGTCTCGAACCGGCGGCCGACCACGCGCGCTCCCGCGATGGTCTGGCCGTCCAGTTCCGCGGCCAACTGGCCGCTGGGATTCAACGTGTGTGGTCCGAACGGACCGAAGCCGGTGACCAGAACGGTCAGTACGGATTGGGGATCGGGTGACGACGTGGGGACCATTCCCTGTCCTCCTAGGATCGCTTGCGCAACCCTACGTCTCGTTGAACAATACCTCAAGAGGACAACAACCCCATGCAGGCCGTACTATGTGGCGTTCCTCTATTCCCGGAATTCGTCAATGTTTCAGGCACGATAACGGCCGGACGCCTACGACCAAGGAAGGCACGCATGGACAGCCTCAGTACCGCATCCGCGGTACTCAAGAGCCAACGGCAGCGGCTGGTCCGGTCGGGTACCGCCGACCGTGTCACCGAGATCCTGCGCGAGCAGATCATCGGCGGACTGCTCCCCCCGGGCACCCGGCTGTCCGAGGAGACCATCGGCGAGGCACTCGGCGTCTCCCGCAACACCCTACGGGAGGCGTTCCGGCTGCTCGGCCACGAACAGTTGGTGGTACACGAACTCAACCGCGGCGTCTTCGTCCGGGTACTCACCGCCGATGCCGTCACCGACCTGTACTTGTTGCGGCAGATCATCGAGGGCTCCGCCCTGGAAATCGCCGGCCGGCGCGGCGACGTCGACCTCAGCGCCGTGCTCGCCGCGGTCGAGGCCGGCGAGCGTGCCGCCGCCGAGGGCCGGTGGCAGGACCTGGCAACCGCCGACCTCGAGTTCCACCAGGAAATCGTCGCGCTGGCCCGCAGCCCGCGACTGGACCAGCTGATGCGCCGGCTGCTCGCCGAGCTGCGCCTGGCCTTCCACGTGATGTCCGGCTCGGCGACCAGCTCGCGGTCGTTCCACGAGCCGTACCTCAAGCGCAACCGCAGACTGGTCCGGCTGCTGCAGGGCAAGCGGTACGCGCAGGCGGCCGAGGAGATGCGGGCGTACCTCGACGACGCGCACGCACAACTCATCGCGGCGTTCCGGCCCGGGGAGTCCGAGGCCGCCCATTGAGCGCCCGGTTCACGCTGCGCCCGGCCGGCCCGCGGGCACTGCTCATCGAATTCGAGTCCCTGCAACAGGTCCGCGACTACTACGCCGAGGCGCAGCTCCGCCGTGCCGACGGCCGGCTGCCGTCGAGCGTCGAGCTGGTACCGGCCGCCCGTACGCTGCTCGTGGACGCGGTGGACGACTGCGCCGCACTGGCCCGGGAGCTCAGTTCCTGGCGTCCCCAGGGCACGGACGGGGCGCCGGCCCGGGAGGTGGAGGTCCCCGCCGTGTACGACGGACCGGACCTGCCGGACGTGGCGGAGTTCTGGGGCATCAGCCCGGCCGCGGTGATCGAACGGCACATCGGGCTGCCGCACGAGGTTGCCTTCCTCGGCTTCGCGCCCGGCTTCGCGTACCTCACCGGGATACCGCCGGAGCTGTCGGTACCGCGCCGGCCGCAGCCGCGTATCCGGGTACCCACGGGTTCGATCGCGCTCGGCGCTCAGTTCACCGGCGTGTACCCGCGTGAGTCCCCGGGCGGCTGGCAGCTCATCGGCCGTACCACGGTGCCGATGTGGAATCCCAGCGCCGAGCCGGCCGCCTTCCTGCTACCCGGCGACCGGGTCCGGTTCGTACCCGTGGCACCGTGAGCGACCATCTTGAAGTAGTACGCGGCGGTGCGCTGACCACGATCCAGGACAGCGGCCGGATCGGTCTGGCGCACCTCGCGGTACCGCGCAGCGGCGCCCTGGACGCGCCAGCGATGCGGCTCGCCAACCGGCTGGTCGGCAATCCGGAGACGGCGGCGGTCCTGGAGACCACGGTCGACGGTACGGCGGTACGCGTCGCCGAACGGTGCCACATCGCGGTTACCGGCGCTCCGGCGGAGGTCCGCGTCGGCGGCCGGCAGGTCGGCTGGGGCGTACCGGTGCCGGTACGCGCAGGTCAGGTGGCGGACATCGG